>JAIERD010000062.1 GCA_019747155.1 Pseudomonadaceae bacterium | reverse complement strand
CAAGGGCCATATTGTCATCCCTGGCCTGGTCAACACCCACCACCATATGTACCAGAGCCTGACCCGCGTGGTGCCGTCGGCCCAGGATGGTGAGTTGTTTAACTGGCTGCAGAACCTCTATCCGATCTGGGCGCGGCTGACCCCGGAGATGATTCAGGTCTCGACCCAGACGGCGATGGCCGAGCTGATTTTGTCTGGCTGCACCACCTCCAGCGACCACCTGTATATCTACCCCAACGGCTGCAAACTGGATGACAGCATTCACGCCGCCGCCGAGATCGGCATGCGCTTTCACGCCGCGCGCGGCAGCATGAGCGTCGGCCGCAGCCAGGGTGGCTTGCCGCCAGACAGCGTGGTGGAGAAAGAAGCCGACATCCTCAAGGAATCTCAGCGGCTGATCGAGGACTACCACGACGCCAGCCACAGCTCGATGCTGCGGGTGGTGGTGGCGCCGTGCTCGCCGTTCTCGGTCAGCCGTGACCTGATGCGCGAAGCCGCAGTGCTGGCGCGCCAGTATGGGGTATCGCTGCACACCCATTTGGCCGAGAACCAAAACGACATTTCCTATAGCCGCGAAAAATTCGGCATGACCCCGGCCGAATACGCCGAAGACCTCGGCTGGGTCGGCCCGGATGTGTGGCACGCCCACTGCGTGCAGCTGGATCAGCATGGCATCGACCTGTTCGCCCGCACCGGCACCGGCGTCGCCCATTGCCCGTGCTCGAACATGCGCCTGGCCTCAGGCATCGCGCCGATCCGCAAAATGCGCGACGCCGGTGTGCCGGTCGGCCTGGGTGTCGACGGTTCGGCCTCCAACGATGGCGCCACCATGATCGGCGAAGTGCGTCAGGCCTTATTGCTGCAACGGGTGGGTTTTGGCCCGGATGCCATGACCGCTCGCGAAGCCCTGGAAATCGCCACACTGGGCGGCGCCAAGGTGCTTAATCGCAACGATATTGGCGCTTTGGCGCCGGGCATGTCGGCGGATTTTGTCGCCTTCGACCTGCGCCAGATCGCCTTCGCTGGCGCCCTGCATGACCCGCTGGCGGCCCTGGTGTTCTGCGCCCCGAGCCAGGTCGCCCACAGTGTCATCAACGGCAAACAAGTGGTCAAGGATGGTCAGTTGCTGAGCATCGATTTGCCGCTGGTGATCGAACGGCATAACCAGTTGGCGCACAAATTGGTCAGCGGCGACTAAGCAGCTACCCCCTTAACTACCTACATGCCCTGCAATGCGGGGCGTTTTGCTGACTTAAGGAAAATCCAGTGAAGCGATTTATTTGTGCTCTGTTCGCCAGCCTGTTGTCTTGCGCTGCCAATGCCGAGAGTTATGTGGTCGGCGTCGAGAAGACGCAGTTTTTGCCGTACTACACGGTCGACGCCCAGGGCCAGTACAGCGGCTATGCCCGTGAGTTGCTTGACCTGTTTGCCAGTAACGCGGGCATCACTTTTGTCTATCGGCCGATAGCCATTCAGGGGCTGCTGGGCGAGCTGCTCAATGGCGGTGTCGATTTCAAATACCCGGATAACGCGGCCTGGGGCAAGTCAGCCCGCGAAGGTAAAAACCTCAGTTACAGCGCCGCCACCGTCGACTATATCGACGGCGTGCTGGTGGCCCCTGCGCAACACGGTAAGGGCTTGGAGCAGCTCAAACGCCTGGCCGTGGTCAAGGGCTGGACGCCACAGCAATACACTGCAGCCATCGCCGACGGGCAGATCAATCAGGTGGACAGCGATAGCCTGATGACCATGATCCGCAGCACCGTGAAGAAGCAAGCTGATGGCGCTTACTACAACGTTGAGGTGGCGCTCTATGCCCTCAACAACAGCGGAAAATTCATCAATGCCCTGCAGTTCGATGCCGGCTTGCCCTACAACCGTGGCAGCTTTCAACTCTCGACCATCCAGCACGCGCCCCTGCTGAAGCGCTTCGACCAGTTCCTGGTCGAGCATCAAGCCGAGGTGCAGACGCTGAAAGCCAAATACCGGGTCGAGGAGAACATCAACTCCGAGTTCGTTGGCCTGGAGCAATGGAAGATCGACTTCATCAAGCGCCAGCGCGCCAAGGAGCAGACCGCCAAGTAGGGCTGATGTCGCTCATGGGGTGGCTTGAGCCATCCTACAAAAGGCTCTGTCTGCGATAGTGGTTGTGTAGGAGCGGCCTTGGCCGCGAAGCGCTGTACGCTGCGATCAAGGTTTTGAATTTGTGCTGCGTTTGCGGCCCAATCGCGGCCAAGGCCGCTCCTACAAAGGCTGCGACCAATCAACATTTAACGATGGCCGCTGTCCGCCTAAGTTGAACGCCCGGCTTAGCGCCCGCGCTTGCGCAACAACTGCACCGCCCCTTGCGGTTTGTTGCTGTACCACAGCACCCGGCTGACGCCTCGGGTGATCGCCACATAGGCCAGCCGCAAGCTCTCATCCTGCATGGCTTGCCCGTAGCTGTTCTGGAAAAATCCCGAGTAGGCATAGAGTGCATCGCGCAGCGGATGTGGCGTGGGCGGCAGGCAGTCGTCGAGGATGATCGCCACTTCGGCTTGCAAGCCTTTGGCGCCGTGGATGGTGCAGGTCTTGACCGGCAACTGCTTGTCGAGCTGAGCGCGAACCAGCTGCAAGCTGGCGTTGCTGCGGCTTAGGAGCAGCACGCTGGTGCGCTCGCGGCTGGTGCCACTGGCGATATGGGCGCACTGGGCTTGGATCTCGGCCAGCAGTTCGGGCAACCGGCTTTTCAGCTCGAATTGGGTCACCAACTTCACCCCGTGATCTCCCGTTTGCGAGGCCCTGACGGCGTTGCTGGTTTTCGCCTGCTTGTGATTAACACCGGCCAGCACCGCCTCGCTGTCGCGGATGATCGGCTCGATCGAGCGGTAATTGTTTTGCAGCAGTAACACTGCGCTTTTGCTCGCTTTACCCTTGCCAGGGAAGTGCTTGTCGAAGTCGATAAAAAGCTCCGGCGAGCTGCCGCGCCAGCCATAGATCGACTGCCAGTCGTCGCCGATTGCCATCAGGCTGACCGCCGT
>JAIERD010000453.1 GCA_019747155.1 Pseudomonadaceae bacterium | reverse complement strand
ATAGGTAGGGGAGGTATCTCATGAGTCATATCGCAGCAAACAAAGACGAGCTTCTCAAGCGGGTAAAACGTATCGCCGGCCAACTCCAAGCCGTGGAACGGGCATTGGAATCGGATCTCGATTGCGCCAAAACACTGCACCTTGTTGCCGCCACTCGCGGAGCCATCAATGGCTTGATGGAAGAAATCATCGAGGAGCACGCACGCGAGCACGTTGCCAACCCTGCGCTCAGCGAAGAAGAGCGTAACAAGGGCGTCGAAGAGCTGCTTGAAGCCATTCGCCGTTACTCCAAGTAAACGCAGCCAAGTAAACGCATCTAGGTATACACGCATGAGCAGCACCAGCATCAACCACACACACGGCCATGTGTTCCTTGGCTCAGCGCACGATGAAAATGCCAAGCGTACGCTTTGGGTTGTAGCTCTGACCCTGGTGATGATGGTTGGCGAGATCACCGCCGGCTATCTCACGGGCTCGATGGCGTTACTGGCCGATGGCTTTCACATGGCAACCCATGCTGGCGCATTGGGCATCGCGGCGGCCGCCTACAGCTACGCAAAACGTCACGCTTGCAACCAGCGCTACAGCTTCGGCACGGGAAAGGTTGGCGACTTGGGCGGATTCGCCTCGGCGCTGATTCTCGGCATGGTCTCATTGGCAATAGGCGTTGAGTCTGTCATGCGTCTTTTGCAGCCAACGGAAATCCAGTTTGGCACCGCTACGCTCATCGCGATTGCCGGTTTGATCGTCAACATTGTCAGTGCCCTGTTACTGGGCCACGGGCACAGTCACGAGCACGAGCATGATCATCACGGCAATGACAACAACTTGAAATCAGCCTACGTCCACGTCATCGCGGATGCGCTGACTTCGGTTCTGGCTATTGCGGCACTGCTCGCCGGCCGGTTTTTCGGCTGGGTGTGGCTGGACCCAGCCATGGGCATCGTCGGCGCCATCGTTATTGCGCGCTGGGCATGGACCTTGATGGGGGTCACCGCAGCGGTACTGCTGGATCAGACAGATACGCACGTTGCCGAGGAAATCCGCGAACAGGTTGAAACACCGGGGGATGTCATCATCACCGACTTGCATGTCTGGCGAGTTGGCCCGCAAGCCCATGCAGCCATCGTCAGCGTCCTCGGGGAGGTAACTGCGAACGCCGACAGCATTCGCACACGCCTCAAGCAGGTTCACGAAATCCGCCATCTGACGGTCGAGTTTCGACCGGCCTGATTCAGCACCTCCACTGCATGTCTGCAAAGGGCCCCGCAATGTCTCTAGGGAAACGTGAACTGGCGCGGATCGAACGCCGACTGATTACCGCGCTCACCGAAGCCTGCAAAACAGCCAAAGATGAAATAAAAGGCTTTACCTGGCTCACCCACACCGCTGACCTGAGCGCGCTGGCTGAAACCCTGAAGGTAATCTGGGTGTTCGAAACCCTGGCGGACAGAAAGCTTGCTCAAGTTGAGGCAAAGGCGCGCATCTTTGCGCTGACAGCCATCGCGTTGAATGAGGCCAACATCGACCTAAACCCGGCAGATCACAGTGTTCGCTTCGACTCTGAGCAAGAGTGCCTGCGCACCCACGGTGGCGACTGGAAAAAACGCCTGAGTCAATCAGGTGTGCAGGGGTGACTGACAATGGCTAAAGAAATCGAAAATCCCTGCATCTCAGTGTGTCAGCTGAGTGGTGACCTGTGTGTAAGTTGCGGGCGAAGCAAGGAAGACATCATAAACTGGAAACGGATGAAGCGGCCGGAAAAAATGGCCGCTGTGCAAAGGGCGAATGTGCGCTTGAAAGGGCTGAAGAAGGGACACGGATAGCAAGGTAGCCTGGACGTTCTCTGGTGGGAAACGCTGCGCGGTTTCCCACCCTACACGGGCTTGAGGGCGATGTAGGGTGGACAACGTTTACTTGTCCACCAGCTTCTGAGATTGGCAGCTTTGGCTCGATAACCGCCATTCAACTAAGATCCAAAAACCCTGACACCAAACGCCCTACCCCTTCGCCCTATCCCTTGGCAAAAAACCGCGCCCACCTGGCCTTCAATCCGACTGCCGGCGGTTGGTGGCTGCCGTCGCAATAAGGCAGGCGCTTGGATTGGCCACAGCGACAGAGCAGCAGATGCTGGGCGCGGGTGATGGTCAGGCGCAGGCCTTGCGGGCAATCGGTGGGGCAATCGGGGAGTTGGCCCGAGCGGGCGCAGGTGCACAGATGCAAGGCATCGCCAGGTTGCACCTGGCGCACCTCGGGGTGGCGGGGGTCAGCTAAACGAGTAACAACCGGGGCCGCCGACTTATCCATCGGCGACTCCGTGCTTGATCGATAGCTCGATCAATCCACCCAAACGCGGGCGTTGCGGAACATCCGCAGCCAGCCGGCATCTTCCTGCCACTCATCCGGCTGCCAGGAGTTTTGCACAGCGCGGAACACCCGCTCCGGGTGCGGCATCATGATGCTCACCCGGCCGTCGCGGCTGGTCAGGCCGGTAATACCGCGCGGCGAGCCGTTGGGGTTGGCCGGGTAGGCTTCGGTGACCTTGCCTCGGTTGTCGACAAAGCGCATCGACACGCAACCGGACAAGTCGGCTTCAAGCAAAGCCTCCTCGCTTTCAAACTCGGCATGTCCTTCACCGTGGGCGATGGCAATTGGCATGCGGGTGCCGGCCATGCCGCGCAGGAAGATCGACGCCGACTCCTGCACCTGGACCATGGCCACCCGTGCCTCGAACTGCTCGGATTTATTGCGCACAAAGTGCGGCCAGAACTCGCTGCCGGGGATCAGTTCGTGCAGGTTGCTCATCATCTGGCAGCCGTTACACACGCCAAGGGCGAAGCTGTCTTTACGCTCGAAGAAGGCTTGGAAGTTATCCCGCGCACGAGCATTGAACAGGATCGACTTGGCCCAGCCTTCGCCGGCGCCCAACACGTCGCCGTATGAGAAACCGCCGCAGGCCACTAGGCCTTTGAACTGTTCCAGATCGACGCGACCGGCGAGGATATCGCTCATATGTA
>JAIERD010000047.1 GCA_019747155.1 Pseudomonadaceae bacterium | reverse complement strand
GTGAACTGGGCCAGCGTCGAGTTCTGGCGCCAGCAAGGCCTGAGCCGGGCGATTTTGTCGCGTGAGTTGTCGCTGGAAGAGATCGGCGAAATCCGCGAAAAAGTCCCCGGCATGGAGTTGGAAGTGTTCGTGCATGGCGCCCTGTGCATGGCCTACTCCGGCCGCTGCTTATTGTCCGGCTATATCAACAAGCGCGACCCTAATCAGGGCAGTTGCACCAATGCCTGTCGCTGGGAATACAAAACCCACGAGGGCAAAGAGAACGACCTGGGCGAGATAGTGCAGCGCTCTTCAGTACAGAACTGGGAGCCAATTCCCCTGCAGCAGATTCCCGAGCAACCCATCGAACCGACCCTGGGCAGCGGCGGCCCCACCGACCAGCTGTTTCTGCTGGAAGACGCCAGCCGCCCCGGTGAGCTGATGTCCGCCTACGAGGACGAGCACGGCACCTACATCATGAACTCCAAAGACCTGCGCGCCGTGCAGCACGTCGAACGCCTGCTGCAGATGGGCGTGCACTCGCTGAAAATCGAGGGCCGCACCAAGTCCCACTACTATTGCGCGCGCACCGCCCAGGTGTATCGCAAGGCGATTGATGACGCCGTGGCCGGCAAACCGTTCGACAAATCGCTGATGGACACCCTCGAATCCCTGGCCCATCGCGGCTACACCGAGGGCTTTCTGCGCCGCCACGTGCATGACGAATACCAGAACTATCAGCACGGCTTCTCGGTCAGCGAACAGCAACAGTTTGTCGGCGAACTGACCGGCGAACGGGTCAACGGCCTGGCCGAGGTCAAGGTGAAAAACCGCTTCGCCGTCGGCGACCTTCTGGAACTGATGACCCCGCAAGGCAACCTGAATTTTCGCCTTGAACGCCTAGAAAAACACAACGGCGAAGCCATCAGCGTCGCCCCTGGCGATGGCCACACCGTCTACCTGCCCGTGCCAGAAAGCATCGACCTCAACTACGCCCTGCTGATGCGCAACCTGGCAGGCGCCAGCAGCCGCTAGGGGGTTGGAAATTGCCGAAGGCTTGCGCACGCCTGTGCCGAGCCCTGATCCGTAGGATGGGTTGAGCGTAGCGATACCCATGCTGTTTGCAGCCGATTCAAGCGGAGTGGCCGAGAACCCCGTAGTAGACCGCAACCAACACGGAGTGAGCGCTGGTCATCATGATGGCAAATCGATAGCATCACCGCTGCTGCGCTCTCATTTGGAGGGCAGCAGGCCTTGCTGTCTTCCAGCCGGCATTTCCCCTTGAGCGGGTCGCGCTTATCGCGATCAGCTCAGCGCTAGACAAGGACTTACAAGACGACAAGGAAAGTTGTACGAAATATTTACACGATAAAAACATAACGAATGATATCGCCTAACTATCAGTTAGCCCTTACACACAATACCCAATAAATAATATAAATGGAGCAACACATGTCTACGAAAGTACTTTTCTGCGCGGCAGCAATTTCAATATCGCTACTATCAGGTTGCGCATCTGTACCTATGGCATCAAAGGAACAAGACGCGGCACTTAAGAGCTTCCAAGCGCCACCAGAAAACAACGCCGGCCTTTATATTTACCGCAACACTTTCGCTGGCCAAGGCCTGAAAAAAACAGTATCGCTTGACGGTTCAGTAATTGGTGAAACCGCAAATAAAACATATTTCTACAAAATGCTAACACCTGGTCAGCACACGCTTTCTACTGAATCTGAATTCAGTGACAACGCCATTACCTTTCACGCTGACGCTGGAAAAAACTACTACGTCCAGCAATTCATTAAAATGGGCGTGTTCGTAGGCGGTGCAAACTTAGAGGTAGTGCCTGAGTCCGAAGGGAAAAAAGAAATTATGCAATGCGAACTAGCAAAGTAAGTCTACAAGACTAACGAACAGTTCGAATCGTTTGCTTCGCAAACGAAAATTAACGGGGGTCAGACACGATTAGCTTAAGATTAATCGTGTCTTGGCCATTACTTCATGCCACCTGTATCAATTTCTTGTTGATAAATTCCTGGATGCCCGCAGCTGATAGCTCGCGGCCATAGCCGGAATTCTTGACCCCGCCGAACGGTAATTCGGGCGACGACGATGCGGCCTGATTAATGAACACCATGCCGGTGTCTATCTGGCTTGCAACGCGCTTGCCGCGCGCGATGTCTTTGGTAAACACCGAGCCGCCGAGACCGAAAGGTGAGTCGTTGGCCAGTGCCACCGCCGCCTCTTCATCACGAACCCGAAAGAACAGCGCGACCGGCCCGAAGAACTCCTCGTGATAGGCCGGATTGCTTGCATCGATGTTCGTGAGAATAGTCGGCTGCATGAAAACGCCGGGATGGTCGAGGCGCGAGCCGCCGATCAGCACATGCGCACCGCCGGCCACCGATCGTTTTACTTGATCGAGCAATTTTGTCAGCGCGGCTAGCGATGAGAGTGGTGCCAGCGTTGTTTGCGGCTCCAGCGGATCACCCGCTTTGAAAGCGGCGAGTTCCGCCTGAAATTGCGCAAGAAAACTGTCGGCCAGCGCCTCGACCACAATAAAGCGTTTCGAGGCGGTACACGTCTGCCCCGAATTGTCCATGCGGCCTGCTACAGCACATTTCACCGCGTGCCCGAGATCGGCATCCTCCAGGACGATGAAGGCATCGCTACCGCCGAGTTCCATCGTGGTTTTCTTCAGGTTCTGCCCTGCGCGTGCCGCCACGATGGCGCCGGCGGCTTCGCTGCCAGTCAATGCCACGCCGCGGATGCGCGGATCGTCGATGACCTGCGCCACTTGCTCCTTCGAAATAAAGAGATTGGTGTAAGCGCCGGGCGGCGCGCCCGCGTCTTCCATCAGTCGCTCGAAAGCCTGCGCACACTGCGGCACGTTCGACGCATGCTTCACCATCACCACATTACCCGCCATCAGATTCGGTGCGGCAAATCGGGCGATTTGGTAGCCTGAATTCAACACATAAGTGCAACGCTCACCCCTGCATAAACTTCGTACGGCGTCTTCCAGCCCAGGCGTTT
>JAIERD010000482.1 GCA_019747155.1 Pseudomonadaceae bacterium | reverse complement strand
TGACAATTTCCGGACCGCGAATCTCAGCAAGGTCTTTGAGCTTTTCGCGCAAAGCCTTGCTGACATTGCTCATGGCATCGAAATCATCGACGCCAAAGTGGTGTATCCACTTCATGATCTGACCGGCGCGAAAACGCTTCTCCCCAATAGAGTCGAAGAAATTCTCCATTTGCTGCTGAGTCAGCCCCAGCAGGTTGACTTTTGCAGTCACGGCAGCGCCTACAGATACAGTCATGGTTTCACCCTCGCTGAATTCGCTTAGCGAATGCGAGCGCACACCTCAGTGGCGGCGAAGAAGTACGAGATTTCACGGGCAGCAGCGGCTTCGGAATCCGAACCGTGCACCGCGTTTTCGTCGATCGAAACGGCGAAGTCAGCACGGATAGTGCCAGCAGCAGCTTCTTTAGGGTTGGTAGCGCCCATCAGTTCACGATTTTTGGCAATGGCTTCTTCGCCTTCCAAAACCTGAACGATAACTGGACCGGAAACCATGAAGGCCACCAGGTCTTTGAAGAAACCGCGAGCGCTGTGCTCTGCGTAGAAACCGCCAGCTTCACGCTCAGACAGTTGAACCATTTTCGAAGCAACGACGCTCAGGCCGGCCTTTTCGAAGCGGCTAACGATCTCGCCAACTACGTTTTTAGCAACGGCGTCAGGCTTGATGATGGAAAAAGTACGTTGAACAGCCATGTGAAACTCCAAATTCTAAGAATTACAGCGAAAAATAAACCCGCAAATTATACGCGGGTTCCAGTTAAATGCGTAGCGCTGACTCTGCCGCCGTCAGTCCGCCTCTTCGATCCAGGCTGCCTGAATTGCCTCAAGGACTTTCTCGCCGCCGCGCTGCGGGTCGTCGGCAAAGTCCGGCAAAGCAAGTACCCAGCGATGCAAGTCGACGAAATTGACGTAACGCGGGTCAACTTCGGGCTTGCTTTCGGCCAGCTCGATGGCGATATCCAGCACATCACTCCATTGCAGACTCATGACTGACTCCTCAATGCTTTTCAGAAACCTGATTCAAGGTGTACCTGGGGATTTCCACGACCAAATCAGTCAAGCCCACCAGCGCCTGACAGGACAACCGCGACTCAGCCTCCAACCCCCAGGCCTTGTCGAGCATGTCATCTTCCAACTCATCGGAAGGCTCCAGCGTGGCGAAGCCCTCGCGCACAATTACATGGCACGTGGTGCAGGCGCAGGACATCTCGCAGGCATGCTCGATCTCCAGACCGTTACGCATCGCCGCAGCGATGATGGTCTCACCCGGCACACCCTCAACTACCAAACCGTCGGGACAATGTTCCGCATTGGGCAGAAAAATGATCTGCGGCATCCTGTTACTCCTAAATCAGTCGTCAATTTCATTCAGACGACGACCAGCCAAGCCGGCTTTTACCGTGGCATCCAGTCGACGTGCAGCAAAGGCGTCAGTTACTTGAGTTACGCGCTTGGTCTGCAATTCAATTGCCGCACCATCGCTACCCACCATCAATTCACTCAGCAAGCGCATTTGCAGTTCGATCTCAGCACGCTCGCACGCTTCCAACAAACGTTCGCCATCCATCTGCAGCGCCGCCTGTACAGCAACCAACAAACGCTCTGCATCGACTTGCTGCTCACGCAGCACGCGGGCGACCTTGTCATCACTGGCAAACTTGAACGAGTCCTGCAACATGCGGGCAACTTCGCCATCGGTCAGGCCGTAGGACGGTTTGACCTGAATAGTCGCCTCGACACCCGAACCCAGTTCGCGCGCTGCGACGCTCAACAAACCATCGGCGTCCACCTGAAAGGTCACACGAATCTTCGCCGAGCCCGCCACCATCGGCGGAATGCCACGCAACTCAAAACGCGCTAACGAGCGGCAATCGCTGATCAGCTCGCGCTCGCCTTGCAGCACATGAATCATCATGGCCGTCTGGCCGTCTTTATAAGTGGTGAAGTCTTGGGCGCGCGCCACCGGAATCGTGGTGTTACGCGGAATGACTTTTTCCAGCAGGCCACCCATGGTTTCCAGCCCCAGCGACAGCGGGATCACATCCAACAGCAGTAATTCTTCGCCATCACGCTTATTGCCGGCCAGGGTGTCGGCCTGAATTGCCGCGCCGATGGCGACCACTTGGTCCGGGTCGATATCGGTCAACGGCTGGCGGGCAAACAACTCGGCCACCGCCTCGCGCACACGCGGCACCCGCGTAGAACCGCCGACCATGACCACTGCCTCGACCTCAAGCAATTCAATCCCGGCATCGCGCACCGCACGCCGACAAGCCTTGAGGCTACGCGCCACCATCGGTTCAATCAGCTCGATGAACTGCTGACGACTGAGTTCACCACTCCAGTCGCCATGCTTGACCGTCACCGACTCAACATCACTCAATGCCTCTTTAGCGACGCAGGCGCTGTGCAGCAAACTGCGCTGCTGGCCTGGGGCAATATCGGTCGACAGGCCAGCTTTGGCGATGATCCAACCGGCGATCGCGTGATCAAAGTCATCGCCACCCAACGCACTGTCGCCGCCGGTGGCCAACACCTCAAAGACGCCGCCGGTCAGGCGCAGAATGGAAATATCGAAGGTGCCGCCGCCCAGATCATAGATAGCCACCAAGCCCTCGGCCTGCTGATCCAAACCATAGGCCACGGCCGCTGCTGTGGGCTCATTGAGCAGGCGCAGTACATTCAAACCAGCCAATCGGGCGGCATCTTTGGTGGCCTGACGCTGCGCTTCGTCGAAATATGCCGGCACGGTAATGACCGCGCCGACCAACTCACCACCCAGAGTCGCCTCTGCACGCTGACGCAACACTTTAAGGATATCGGCCGACACTTCTACCGGGCTTTTCGGGCCCTGCACCGTGTCGATAAACGGCATATGCGATTCGCCGCCGACAAAGCGATAAGGCAGCTGCTCACCGAGCTGCTTAACATCGGCGAGGCCGCGGCCCATCAGGCGTTTAACCGACAACACGGTATTCAGCGGGTCTTGCGCAGCCGCTTGCTTGGCGCTTT
>JAIERD010000478.1 GCA_019747155.1 Pseudomonadaceae bacterium | reverse complement strand
CTTAGTTGGCCGTTTTAGTGCGCATATAAGCGCGCCAACCGCCGAAGTGGCTAATGTCGACGGCGCCTTCGAGGCCATAGGCTTCGCAGATAAAGCCAGTTTCCCATCGGCCATCGGCCAGCTGCACCTTGCCCAAGCCCAATGGTGCTGGAATGCCGGTGAGGAAGGAGCCCAGCTCGCTGCTCGGCAGCTGCCAGACTTCCACTTCAATGGCCACGCCACCCTCGGCAACCCGCAGCATGCCCGGCCGAAAAGGCGGGCCGCCAGCGAGCGCGTAGAGCTGATAGTCGGGCGAGCTGTGGGTGGCCTCGACCAGACGGCCGCCGCGTTGCTTGAGCTGCCAGTTGAGTGGCAAACCATCCAGATGGGCGCCGCACACCACCACGCGAACCATGTCGTGCCGCGCCGGGTTGCTGGGTGCCGGCAGGTTCAGGCTACGTTGCCCACACAGCGGCAACTCGGTTTGCCGCTGCAGGGCATCCGCCAGGCTGAGCAGGTATTGGTCGGTAAATACCCGGCCAAACAGGGTCACGCCCCAGGGCAAAGCATTGGCCATAAACCCGGCAGGTACTGCGACTGCGGCGTAGTCGAGCATGTTCATAAAGTTGGTGTAGTAGCCAAGGTCTGAGTTGCGCAGCACGGGTTCGGCGTGCAGCTCATTCAGCGTGACTGGGCGCGGATAGGCGGGGGTCAGCACGCAATCGAGATCGCTCATGATCTGCTCGCAAATGGCCTTGAGTGCCTGCAGTTGGTACTGCGCGGCAAAGGTTTCGGCGGCGCTGATGGCGGGTGCTTTGGCTAGTACGGCCTTGATTACCGGCAACACGGCATCCGGTTGCTGCTCGATCAGCGGGCCGGCGACCAAGTAACGCTCGGCCATCCAGGGGCCGGCGTACAGCAGGCGTGCGGCTTGCAGAAAGGGAGTGAAGTCGATCGACACCGGCACGCCACCGAGGGCTTGCAGTCGCTCGACAGTTGCAGCAAACAACGCCGGGCTTTCAGTGCAACCGAGGAACTCGAGTTGCTTAGGCACGCCGAAGCGAAATCCTGCGCGTGGCACGCCGAAGGCGCTGGCGTCGTTCCACAGTGGATTGCTGCGGCTGTAGTCATCGCGGGGGTCGAGTTTGGCGGTCAGGGCCAGCAGTTGGCTGGCTTCACGCGCGCTGGCGGTAAAGAAAGTCACGCAATCCAGGCTGCGACAAGCCGGCACCACGCCGGTGGTGGAGATCAGCCCCTTGCTGGCTTTGAGGCCGACCAGATTGTTCAGCGCCGCCGGCACCCGGCCACTGCCTGCGGTGTCGGTGCCCAAGGCGAAGCTGGCCACACCCAGCGCGACGGCCAAGGATGAGCCGGCGCTGGAGCCGCCGGATGGATAGTCCGGGTTTAGGCTGTTGCGGCATGCGCCGTAGGGCGAGCGGGTGCCATTCAGGCCGGTGGCGAACTGGTCGAGGTTGGTCTTGCCCATGGGCACGGCGCCGAGGGCAAGCAGCTGCTCGACAATAGTCGCGCTACGCTCGGGCGTGTAGGCAAAGGCCGGGCAGGCGGCGGTGGTCGGGATGCCGGCCAGGTCGATATTGTCCTTGATCGCGAAAGGCACGCCGAACAGCGGTAAGTCGGCTGCGGACTTATCGTCGAGGGCGGCCAGATAAGGTTCCAGTTCTGCCGCGCTGAGCAGATGGATAAACAGCTTGAACTCGGGATTGAGCACAGCGGCTTGCTCGCGCAGGGCCAAAATTAGCTGGCGCGGGGTCAGGCTGCCGCCTTCGTAGGCAGTTTTCAGCGCGCCTAGGCGCAGGTCGAATAGATGTTGCATATTGTTTTCCCTCTCCTGCGGATTGGCAGGTGTAGGGTGGGCTTTAGCCCACCAGATTCTGGGTGATGGCAATGGTGGGCTGAAGCCCACCCTACGACTCAGTGCTAACTCAGACTTCTTCCAGCACCAACACCCGCTGGCCGGCGCGCACCGCCGAGCCGGGCTGCACCCGGACTTCACGGACGGTGCCTGCGCGCGGCGCCAGTAGCGGGATTTCCATCTTCATCGACTCAAGAATCACCAGCACGTCGCCGGCCTGCACCCGGTCGCCCTCGCTGACCTGCACCTGCCAGAGGTTGCCGGCGATATGGCTTTCGATGGCGTGTTGCCCGGCGCCGAGCGGCGCGTCTTCGCCCAGTTCGGGGGCTACTTCTTCACTGTCTAAATGCGCTTGGCCAGATTCGATCCAGCGCTGCCGTTCGGCGTCGAAGGCGCCGCGTTGCTGAGTGCGGAAGGCCTCGATACCAACGGCTTCCTTGGCCAGAAAGTCCTGGTAGTCGGCCAGTTTCAGCTCGCTTTCCTCAATACGCAGCTGATAGCGACCCAGCGGAAAATCACGGCGAATCAGCAGCAGTTCCTCGGCACTCACCGGGTAGAAACGGATCTGATCGAAGAAACGCAGCAGCCACGGCTTGCCGTTGAAGGCGGCGACTTCCCGGTAGCGGTTCCACATCTGCAGGGTGCGGCCGACGAACTGATAACCGCCGGGGCCCTCCATGCCGTACACGCACATGTAGGCGCCGCCGATGCCCACCGAGTTCTCGGCGGTCCAGGTGCGCGCTGGGTTGTATTTAGTGGTCACCAGCCGATGCCTCGGGTCCAGCGGGGTGGCCACTGGCGCACCGAGGTAGACATCGCCCAGCCCCATCACCAGGTAGCTGGCGTCGAATACGGTGCGGTACACCTCATCCAGATTGGGCAGGTCGTTGATGCGGCGGATGAACTCCAGATTACTCGGGCACCAAGGCGCATCTTTGCGCACCGTGGTCATGTACTTATCGATGGCCAGTTGGCAGGCCGGATCGTCCCAAGACAGCGGCAGATGGACGATACGCGAGGGTACTTTGAGGTTTTGGGCGGCGCAGACTGCATCCCACTCGCCGGCGACTATGCCGAGCAAATCGGCCAACGCCAGGGTTTCTGGTTGGTAGTGCACTTGCAGCGAGCGGATGCCCGGCGT
>JAIERD010000095.1 GCA_019747155.1 Pseudomonadaceae bacterium | reverse complement strand
ACTGATGAGCATGAGCAATGCTGCCCGCCTGAAGTTCAGCACCCTGGCATTGGCTATTGCCGCCACCTATGCCGTGAAGTCCGTCCGCGAAGAGTTCAACGTCACGCCAGCCATTGCGCAGACCCTGAACGAAAAAATCACCCTGAGTTCCGCCTTCCTGCAGCGCATCAATGTGCTGCCGGTGACCGAAATCAAGGGCGAAAAAGTCATGCTTGGCGTCAACGGCACAGTCACTGGCCGCACCGACACCAACAACGCCGACCGCGTAGCGCGCAATGTGCTGGGCCTCGACGGCCAGGGCTATGAGCTGTTCGAAACGCACAGCGATGTGTCCCTGAAATACGCCACCATCGACGCCTGGGCGAAATTCAAGGACTTTGCCCAGCGTTACGCCGCGGCCGTGCAAAAACAGATCGGCCTCGACCGCATCATGATCGGCTGGAACGGCACCAGTGCGGCCGCCACCACCGATCGTGTAGCCAACCCGCTGCTGCAGGACGTGAACAAGGGCTGGATGCAGATCGCTCGCGAGCAGGCCCCGCAGCAGGTACTGGCCCAGGGCGCGGTCACTGCCGGCAAAATCAAGATCGGCGCCACCGGCGACTACAAGAACCTCGACGCCCTGGTGTTCGACGTCTCGCTGATGATCGACGAAGAGTTTCGCGACGGTGGCGACCTGATCGCCATCGTGGGCCGCGACTTGCTGGCCCATGAGAAGGGCAAGCTGTACGCGGCCCAGGGTTCCACGCCGAGCGAGAAAGAACGCCTCGAAATGGCCCAGGTGATTGCCACCTACGGCGGTCTGCCGACCTTCACCTGCCCGCACTTTCCGAGCAAAGGCGTGGTGGTCACCAGTTGGGACAACCTGTCCATCTACTTCCAGGACAGCAGCTGGCGCCGCCAGATCGTCGAGAACCCGAAGCGCTCCCAGGTGGAAGACTACAACGCCCGTAACGAAGGCTATGTGATCGAGCAGTTGGGCAAGTTCGCGGCCATTGAAGCCGCCAACGTGGAGTTTGTCTAACCATGAGCCTGGCCCTTGCCCACAAGCAAAACGTGCTTGAGCAAGGCCCGGTCACCAGCGCACAGCAGGTTTATAGCCCTGCTGCTGCACTGGCTGGCCCGGCCAACGCCCAGAAGCACCTGGCGCTGATGACCACCGCGCTGGCCGATGATCTGGCCCGCCTTTCCGACCTTGATTCCTTGGCTGCGCGCCAAAGTCTCAAGCGTGAAGAGCTGCTGCCCAAGTACCTGGAATACGTGCAGCGCTACCGCGACTCGGGCCTGAACCACCCCAACCCGGTGCTGATGCAGGTGATGGTCTGGCTGTTCGACACCGAGCAGTTCGAACCGGCGCTGGAGCTGGCGGACTTCGCCATGCAGCAAGGGCAGGACATGCCGGCGCGCTTCAAGCGGAACATCCAGACGTTCGTGGGTGACACCTTGATCGACTGGGCCGAGGCCGAGCACAAGGCTGAGCGCAACCCCGAGCCTTACCTGTCGCAGCTATTGCCGCGTGTGGATGGCGAATGGCAGCTGTTTGAGCGCATCCCGGCGCGCTACCACAAGCTGCTCGGCATCTTGGCCATGGACGCCAAGGACTGGGACAAGGCCTGCACCCACTTCGCCCGTGCCGAAGCGTTGTTCCCTGCCATCGGTGTGAAAACCCGTATGGATGACGCCAGCAAAGCCCTGCGCAAGCAGCTCGCCGAGCTGCAAGCACCGCCGAAAGAACCAACCGAATAACCGACTACCCCCCCCAGCGGGGGCCTGCCGAGGTGAAGGCTCTGTGCCAACCACCTGACGCAGTCACCCCCGCGCTTATTTAACGAGCGGCCAGCTATGAGCTTTTCCGGCAAACCCACCACCCTGGTGGAACGCGCGATCCCCAACGACGGCTTTTGGCCCGACCTTGGCGTGTCCGAGTTCCAGACCGGCTACCGCCTGCCGGCGGAGTACCTGGTGGATCTGCTGGCCGAAGGTATTACCTCCGCCATGGGCGAGGTGAATCTCGACCTGGCCAAGCGCAAAGCGGCCTGGCAAGCCGGCGGCATTAACAACGTCGTCGCCGCTGATCCGCTGCTATTGCAGGAACGGGCCTTCTACGCCGCCAGCTACAAGCGCGCCGTGTACTGCCGCGCCAAGGCTTTTTTGCTGCAGCAGTTCGCCACCGTGAACCGCCGCGAGTCGGCCGAGAACCTGGGCAAAGAAGCCCCCGAAACCCACGACCTGTTTTTGACCTACAGCCAGCAAGCCGTGCGCCTGCTGCAGGGCCGCAGCCGCATTACGGCGGTGCTGTTGTGATCAAGCTGCGCGCCCTGACCACGTTCCTGCTGGAGCGCCAATTGGTGCTGCCTGAGCAGCTCGACAGCTGGGCCGAGCAGGTCAGCCTGCCGTTGTACTGGAAACCCAGCGAACAGGGTCTGCACATGGGCGACATGCGCTACCGCGCCGTGATTGTCCTGGAGCGCTTCGCCGACCACCCCGGCCGCCTGATGGCGCTGGTGGGTTCATGGCTGGAAGTGAATGACACCGGGCGCGAGGACGATGCGCTGCCACCGCCAACTTTTGAAATTGATCAGCTCGACTCCGACACCGCCGACGTAGAGCTGCAGCTGGAGTTCGTGGAGCCCCAGCACCTGGCAGAAGATTCAGAGGGCGAAATTGAAGCTTTCGGCAAGCGCTGGGCGTTCGTGCCATTCGACCTGTGGATAGCCAACGACGGGAGGGTGACCGATGGCCGCACCGACCGTTAATTTCGACGTGCGCGGCCTACTGGACGCGCAACAAAAGTTGGACTTGCTGGCTCTGTCGCCATCCAAGCGCCGTCGCTTGCTGAACACCGCGGTTAAGCGTGTGCGCACCCGCAGCCGCAAACGAATCAGCGAACAGCGCAACGTCGACGGATCAGCCTTTGAAGCCCGTAAAGCAGGCGGCAAACGCAAGATGCTGCGCGGCTTGGGCAAAACCC
>JAIERD010000014.1 GCA_019747155.1 Pseudomonadaceae bacterium | reverse complement strand
GCTGTAAATGAGCATTTTGAGCCTGTTTTTAACGCCGCATAACCGAGCGCAGTAGTTTTCACACGGCCTGTGGGCGGCTTGATTGTTTAGCGCAAGCAGATCACGCCAACGCTGGGCCTTCCACCAACAAACTGTCCACCCGCTGGAAACCGCGCGGCAGCTTGTTACCACGCCGGCCGCGTTCGCCTTTGTAGTGTTCCAGATCGTCGGCTTTCAGTGACAGAGTACGTTTGCCGGCGATCAGCACCAGGGTGCTACCGGCCGGCAATACGGCCAGGTCAGTCAAGTACTCCTCACGGCTGGCCACGCGCTCGCCGGGGATGCCGATGATCTTGTTGCCCTTGCCTTTGCCCAGCTGCGGCAGGTCGCGGATCGGGAACACCAGCAGCCGGCCTTCGGTGGTAACGGCGGCCAGCCAGTCTTGCTCGCGATTGGCCAGCGGCCGTGGCAGCAGCACCTTGGCGCCGTTGGGCAGGGTCAGCAGGGCTTTGCCGGCCTTGTTTTTGGCTTGCAGGTCTTCGCCTTTAACCACGAATCCATAACCGGCATCGGAGGCGATCACATAGAGGGCGTCGTCTTCCGGCAGCAACACGCACTCGAAGGTGGCGCCCGGCGGCGGCGTCAGGCGGCCGGTGAGCGGCTCGCCCTGGCCACGGGCCGAGGGCAGCGAGTGGGCGGCCAGCGAGTAACTGCGCCCGGTGTTGTCGATAAACACCGCAAACTGATTGGAGCGACCCGGCGCGCCGGTTTTGTAGCCGTCACCGGCCTTGTACGAGAGGCCGGTGGCGTCGATGTCGTGGCCCTTGCCACAACGCACCCAGCCTTTTTCCGAGAGTACCACTGTGACCAGTTCGGTCGGCATCAGCTCGGTTTCCGACAAGGCCTTGGCTTCGCTGCGCGCCACTATGGGCGAGCGGCGGTTGTCGCCATAGGTTTCGGCATCGGCGAGCAACTCAGTGCGCACCAGTTTGCGTAGCTTGGTTTCGCTGCCGAGCAAGCTTTGCAACTTGGCTTGTTCCTTAGCCAGCTCTTCTTGCTCGCCACGGATTTGCATCTCTTCCAGCCGGGCCAATTGGCGCAGGCGGGTTTCCAGAATGTATTCGGCTTGCACATCGGTCAGACCGAAGCGCTCCATCAGCATCGCTTTCGGCTGATCCTCGGTGCGGATGATGTGGATCACTTCATCCAGATTGAGGAAGGCGATCAAGCGGCCTTCGAGCAAGTGCAGGCGGTGCTCGACTTTATCCAGGCGGTACTGCAAACGGCGGCGCACGGTGCCGATGCGGAAGGTCAACCATTCGCCGAGCAGGGTGCGCAGGTTCTTCACCTGCGGCTTGCCATCCAGACCGATGATATTGATGTTGACCCGGTATGAGCTTTCCAGCTCGGTGGTGGCAAACAGGTGCTGCATCAGCTCGTCGAGATCAATCCGATTGGAGCGCGGAATGATGACGATGCGGCACGGGTGTTCGTGGTCCGACTCGTCGCGCAAATCGGCGACCATCGGCAGCTTCTTCGCCTGCATCTGCCCGGCGATTTGCTCCAGCACCTTGGCGCCGGAAACCTGATGGGGCAGCGCAGTGACCACGATGTCGCCGTCTTCGACGCGGTATACGGCGCGCATGCGCACCGAGCCCTTGCCGGTTTCGTAGATTTTCAGCAGATCGGCGCGCGGGGTGATGATCTCCGCTTCGGTCGGGTAATCCGGGCCGAGCACATGCTCGCAGAGCTGCTCGACCGTCGCGTTCGGCTCATCAAGCAAACGCACGCAGGCAGTCGCCACTTCGCGCAGGTTATGCGGCGGCACATCGGTGGCCATGCCGACGGCAATGCCGGTGGTGCCGTTCAATAACAGGTTGGGCAAGCGTGCCGGCAGCACGGCGGGCTCGTCCAGGGTGCCGTCAAAATTCGGCACCCAGTCGGCGGTGCCTTGGCCTAATTCGCTGAGCAGTGTCTCGGCGTAACGCGACAGCCGCGCCTCGGTGTAACGCATGGCGGCGAAGGATTTCGGATCATCCGGGGCGCCCCAGTTGCCCTGACCATCGACCAGCGTGTAGCGGTAGCTAAACGGCTGGGCCATCAGCACCATGGCTTCGTAGCAGGCCGAGTCGCCGTGGGGGTGGAACTTACCGAGCACGTCACCGACGGTACGCGCGGACTTTTTGTGCTTGGAGTCAAAGTCCAGGCCCAGCTCGCTCATGGCGTAGATGATCCGCCGCTGCACGGGCTTGAGGCCGTCGCCGATATGCGGCAGGGCACGGTCCATGATCACGTACATGGAGTAGTTGAGGTAGGCCTGCTCGGTGAAGTCGGCCAGGGAGCGCCGCTCCACGCCATCCAGGCTTAGGTCTAGTGAGTCGCTCATGCGGGCCTCATTGAGTGGTGGTCTGGCGCAACAGCAAGGTGCCGTCGCGCTGGGAAAATTCGAGTTGTTTCAAGGCGCTCATGCCGAGCAAAATCTCTTCGCCATCCATACCGGGAGCCACCAGCGCCCGCACATCTTGGAGGACGATATCGCCTAGCTGCAAACGCGCCAGCTGGGTGCGATAACCGGTGCTGCTGCCATTGGCGGTTTGCAGGCTGACCGGCGTGCCGCGCTTGAGCCCCAGGCGCTCGGCCAAGTCGCCCGGAACAGCTACATAGGTGGCGCCGGTATCGAGTAAAAATGCCACCGGCTGGCCATTGATCTGGCCGTTGGCGAGAAAGTGCCCCTGACCATTACTGGCCAGTTTCACTTCAATAAAACCGGCGCCCTGTTGCGAACTAACTTCTTGATTGGGGTTGCGTTGCGCATCTTGCCACTGGCCAAAGAAGCGCGTGGCCAGAAACAGCCCCAGCGCCCAGGCGACTATCAGCATGACCTTACCGGCACCGCGCCCAGCGTTAGCCTCACTCATAAGTTGCCGCCCCAGCCACCGCTCGGTGCGGCAAAGCGCCAGACAATCGGTCGCG
>JAIERD010000129.1 GCA_019747155.1 Pseudomonadaceae bacterium | reverse complement strand
GGCGTTGTCCCGGCTCGGCTTGATTTGCTCGACGCCGCACGATGTTGGCGTTTAAAAAGCGATGGGTGGGAAACTGCGAAGTATTTCCCACTAGGCAACAGAGTTATCGGCCGGATAACGAAGTGAGCTCCACGACCCTACACCGTGCCCGCCGCGGTCTGCATCGGTAGCAAAACACGTTCTGCTGCATCCGCTATTTGCTCGGCCACCGCCGTGTCGCTTACCGCCCGGGCGAGTGTAACTGCGCCGGCTAGCGTGGCCAGAGCGGCCAGTGCTGCACCGACATCGGCGGGTGCGTGCTCTGCTGCCGGCCCGCTCGCGACTAGGGTCGCGACCGCAAGCAATTCAATCTCGAACTCTGCCCGTGCAGTCGCACCGGAGCGCGCCACTTCAGGGGCAAGGCTTTGCAAGGCGCAACTTTCAGGTAGCTCACACTTGCGCTTGGCGCCCAAGTAAAAACGCACGAACTCTGCCCACCAGGTAGGTCCGTAGCTTGTCTGAAAATGCTGCACGCCGTCCTTGAGGTTCGACATGCCCTGCCCGACAGACTCACGAAACGCGGCGGCCTTGGAGTCGAAGTGCGCGTAGAAGGCGCCGGAGGTGACGCCGGCCTCTTTCGCCAAGCCATCGACACCTATGCCGCCAAAGCCGCCTTGGCGAAAACCGCGCCCTGCCGCCTCGAGAATGCGCTGGCGAGTTTGCAGCTTTTGTTCTGATCGAGACACGGACTCACCCATAGCTTGAGATTGACGAGCTGAAATTATACTTGGTCAAGTAACGATCGTTATGTATATTCGAGTAGCGGTCGTTATATTAACTGCCGTTCTGGTCGCTGGAGCGACGAACTCATCCGTTTACAGGAGTACTGCAATGCCCCTCACTCTTACCGTCACCGAAGGTGTTTTACCCAAGGGCTGCGAGAAAATCGCCTTCGCCCGCCTGTCAGATGCCATGTTGAAGTGGCACGGATTGACCGGTAACTCGGTCATGACTCCCAATGTTGTGGGCTCTATCCATGTGCTGAGCATGGAAAATACCTTCTCCGGATCTAAGGAGGGACCGGTGGTTTTTATCGAGTGGAAGGTGCCCTCTTTTGCGTTTTCCAGTCGTGAGGTGCAGCAGGGCTACTTCGAGGAAGCGACCAACATCATTCATGAACTGTCGGACGGCAAGCAGCCTAAGGAGCGGATCTGGATCAATGTCGTACACGCCGTGGATGGGGCGTGGGGAATTGCCGGCTCGGCGCTGACCAATGCGCAGCTGGGTGAGGCCATCGCCCAGGGCTGAGTAAGGTCAACCGGCAAGCGAGTGGCGAAATATCTCGTCGCTTGTTTGTCGTCCAAAATCTCGGAGCGGTTATGACATCACTTCAAAACACTGACCGCAGTGTGCAGCCCTATCGCGTGCTGCACTGCATGCTGCGGGTTGCGGACCTTGAGCGCTCGCTGGCGTTTTACTGCGGGTTGCTCGGCATGCGCTTAATGCGCCGGGAGGAATATCCCGCCGGACGCTTCACCTTGGCGTTCGTTGGTTATGGCGCCGAACACTCCGGAGCGGTACTTGAACTCACCTACAACTGGGATAGTGGCGGTTATGAACTGGGCTCAGCCTTTGGCCATATTGGGCTCGCCGTAGCTGAGTTGCGATCAACCTGCGCAGCGCTCGCAGCTCAGGGGGTGAAGGTGTTGCGCGAGCCTGGGCCGATGATATTCAGTGCCATCAAGTCTGCTGCGCCAGAGGTTATTGCCTTTATCGAAGACCCAGACGGCTATCAGATTGAGCTGATTGAAGTTCGCCCAATACCGGTGCCAGTAGTCACTTAGTGCAGGGCATTCGAATGACTCTGTTGGTGAGGCTACGTTGAATCAATCAGCGGCATGGCCCGCTGTCACTCGACACTTTCCACCCGCACCGGCGCTACCCCTGAACGCAGCATGTCGAGTTGTTGGGCGGCTTTGCGGGAGAGGTCGATGATGCGGCTGCGGGCGTAGGGACCGCGGTCGTTGATGCGTACCAGGACGCTTTTGTCGTTGTTGAGGTTGGTCACCCGCACTTGGGTGCCGAAGGGCAGTGTGCGGTGGGCGGCGGTCAGTTGGTTTTGGTCGAAGCGTTCGCCGCTGGCGGTGCGTTTGCCCTGGTGTTTGGCACCGTAATAAGACGCTTCGCCCTCGGCGTTGTAGCCGCCTTGATCGGTGCCGAAGGGCAGCCAGGAACAGCCGCTGAGCAGGCCAAGCAGGCTGCTGATAATCAGTGCGCGCCACATAGTTTTAGCTCCAGATAAAACAACGCCGGGCATGCCCGGCGTTGTTATGGCAAGCCATCCTTGGCTTGTAAGGACGTCCGGCCCGGCCGTCCATGGCCGGTCGTTCGCCGGGTCAACGCATGCGTTGACTGCTCCGGCTCACCCTTCCAGCTTGCTTTTCAGCAGCTGGTTGACTTGCCCGGGGTTGGCTTTGCCTTTGGAAACTTTCATCGCCTGGCCGACGAAGAAGCCGAACATTTTGCCGCGCTTGGCTTCGTCTGCTGCGCGGTATTGTTCGACCTGTTCGGCGTTGGCGGCGAGCATTTCATCCAGCATCGACTCGATGGCGCCGCTGTCGGTGACTTGCTTGAGGCCGCGGGCCTCGATCACCTGGTCGGCGCTGCCTTCGCCATTGGCCATGGCTTCAAAGACCATCTTGGCGATTTTGCCGCTGATGGTGTTGTCTTTGATGCGCAGGATCATGCCGCCCAGTTGCTCGGCGGACACCGGCGATTGGTCGATCTCCAGGCCGTCTTTGTTGAGCAGGCTCGATAGCTCGCCCATCACCCAGTTGGCGGCCAGTTTGGCGTCGTCGCATACGGCGTTGACGGCTTCGAAGTAGTTGGCCAGTTCGCGGCTGCTGGCCAGGACGTCGGCATCGTAGGCGGACAGGCCGAATTGCGC
>JAIERD010000199.1 GCA_019747155.1 Pseudomonadaceae bacterium | reverse complement strand
AAAAGCCGTACTGCGCGACCATCGCCCGGCCATAGTGCTGTCGATGCTGCTCACCTGGGTGCTGTCGGCAGCCATAGTGGTGCTGATTCTACTGACCCCCAGCGTGCTGCAAAGCGCCTTCGGTTTTGCTCCAGCCTTGACCTTGCAGGCCAATAGCCTGGCGATTGTCTGCCTGAGTGTTGGCTGCATTGTCGCCGGCTTACTGGCCGACCGTTTTGGCGCTGGGCGCGTGCTGATGTTCGGCAGCCTGTTGCTGGCCAGTGCGGCCTGGATTTTTTACAGCCATATGGCCGCCCGCCCGGATTTACTCCTGCCGCTGTATGCCCTGACCGGTTTGGCGGTGGGCATGATCGGCGCTATTCCCTTGGTGCTGGTGCAGGCTTTTCCGGCAGCGATACGCTTTAGTGGGCTGTCGTTTTCGTACAACCTGGCCTACGCGATCTTTGGTGGTTTAACCCCGATGGCCGTAGCCTTTTTACTGAAATACAGCGCGCTGGGGCCTGCTTATTACGTTGTTGCGCTGTGCCTGTTGGGGTTGGCGATTGGTTTTTATCTACGTCGGCTAGAGCGGGTTGTTTAGGCGCGGTGCCGTTCGCGATTGGACCCTAACCGCTGCACAAATCGCCAATTTTGCTCACAGCAGGTAGGTTGGGTTAGCCGCAGGCGTAACCCGACAGTGGTAGCTCAGTTGAGTCGAGCAGATGTCGGGTTACGCTGCGCGAACCCAACCTACGTTTGTCATTATTGCTGGCTTACAAACGTGCGCCGCGCACGCCTTCGGCCAGTTGCCGGCACAGGCCGAGTACGCCATCAATCGCTTGCTGCGGCGAGGCGGCGTTGGCGATTTGGTCGATCAGTGCCGAACCCACCACCACACCATCGGCCAAGCGGGCGATGGTCGCCGCGTGCTCCGGGGTGCGGATGCCAAAGCCAATGCTGATCGGCAAGTCGGTGTGCCGACGCAGACGTGCTACGGCTTGTTCGACGTGCTCCAGGGTGGCGGCGCCAGCCCCAGTCACACCGGCCACCGAGACGTAATAGACGAAACCCGAGCTGCCGTTGAGCACGGTCGGCAGGCGCGCGTCGTCGGTGGTCGGGGTGGTCAGGCGGATAAAGTCCAAGCCCGCCGCTTGCGCCGGGTCGCAGAGGTCTTGGTTATGCTCGGGCGGCAGGTCGACGACGATCAAACCATCCACCCCGGCCGCCTTGGCGTCCGCGATAAAACGCGGCACGCCGTAGTAGTGAATCGGGTTGAAATAACCCATCAGCACCAGCGGGGTGTCTTGGTTTTCTTGGCGAAATTCAGTGACCATTTGCAGCGTCTTGGCCAAGGTTTGCTTGGCACCAAGGGCGCGAATATTGGCCAGCTGAATCGCAGGGCCGTCGGCCATCGGGTCGGTGAACGGCATGCCCAGTTCGATCACATCGGCGCCGGCCGCTGGCAAACCTTTGAGGATGCTCAGTGAGGTGGCGTAGTCCGGGTCGGCGCTGGTGATAAAGGTCACCAGAGCGGCGCGGTTTTGCTGTTTTAGCGCGGCAAAGCGGCTCTGTAGGCGGCTCATGCGGTGTGCTCCTGCTCGGCTTGTTGCTGTTCTTCTTGCATGTAGTGCATAACGGTTTGCATGTCTTTGTCGCCACGCCCGGATAGGTTCACCACCATCAGGTGATCCTTGGGCAGAGTCGGTGCGCGCTTGAACACTTCGGCCAGCGCGTGGGCGCTTTCCAGGGCCGGAATAATGCCTTCTAAGCGGCAGCATTGGTGGAAGGCGGCCAGCGCTTCGTCATCTTTAATCGAGCAATATTCAACCCGGCCGAGCTCATGCAGCCAGGCGTGTTCCGGGCCGATGCCCGGGTAGTCGAGGCCGGCGGAGATCGAGTGGGCGTCGATGATCTGGCCATCGTCGTCTTGCAGCAAGAAGGTCCGGTTGCCATGCAATACGCCGGGTACACCGCCATTCAGGCTGGCGGCGTGTTTGCCCGTGTCGATGCCGTGGCCGGCCGCTTCGACGCCGATCATCTGCACGCTGCTGTCATCCAAAAACGGGTGAAACAGGCCCATAGCGTTCGAGCCGCCGCCGATACAGGCAACCAGACTGTCGGGTAGACGACCTTCTTTCTCGAACATTTGCTCGCGGGTTTCCTTGCCGATAATCGCCTGGAAGTCGCGAACCATCGCCGGATAAGGGTGCGGGCCGGCGACTGTGCCGATCATGTAGAAGGTGCTGTCGACGTTGGTTACCCAGTCGCGCAGGGCCTCGTTCATCGCATCTTTCAGGGTGCCGGTGCCGGCCACTACCGGGATCACGGTGGCGCCCAGCAGCTTCATGCGGAACACGTTGGCCTGCTGGCGATCGATGTCGGTGGTACCCATGAAAATCACGCATTCCAAACCGAAACGCGCCGCTACGGTGGCGGTGGCCACGCCGTGCATGCCGGCGCCTGTCTCGGCGATGATGCGTTTTTTACCCATGCGCCGGGCCAGCAATACTTGGCCGATGCAGTTGTTAATTTTGTGCGCGCCGGTGTGGTTCAGCTCTTCACGCTTGAAGTAAATCTTCGCGCCGCCGCAGTGCTCGGTCAGTCGCTCGGCAAAATACAGCGGATTCGGCCGGCCGATGTAGTCGCGCTGAAAGTACGCCAGCTCTTCGATAAAGCTTGGGTCGAGCTTGGCCGCTTCGTATTCGCGGGCCAGGTCGTGGATCAGTGGCATTAGGGTTTCGGCAACGTACTGGCCGCCGAAGTGGCCGAACAGGCCTTTGGCATCTGGGCCATTGCGAAATGAGGTCATCTGGATGCTCCAGGAGTGGGGAATGGGGAGTCGGGATTGGCTATGGGCTCATTCTACCGCTGGCTGGTCCGCTGAAAAGCGATTAGATTGCACTGACATGTCAGGAAAACTCACAGGTATCATGAGCCGCGAA
>JAIERD010000290.1 GCA_019747155.1 Pseudomonadaceae bacterium | reverse complement strand
GTATCTCCTGTGTCACCGGCAGATGCCGGTAACACAGGAGTAAAGACCCGGATTCTGTAGTTCACAAGCCGCGAACTACAGGCGCCGACAAAAGCCGAAAGGCTTAATTATCTACCGCTATAACCACACGGCGGTTCATCGCGCGGCCATCTGCAGAGGCATTGTCCGCCACTGGATCGGCTTCACCCATGCCGCCTACTGCGACAACATTGGCTTGTGGCACACCCGCTGCAACCAAGTAGTTGGCAACCGACATGGCGCGGCGTTCCGACAGCTTCAGGTTGTAAGCGTCTGAGCCAACACTGTCGGTAAAACCAACCAGACTCAGCTTGGCATTCGGCGCATCTTTGCTCAGTTTACTGGCGACGGTATTGAGTACCGACTTATCGGCTGCGGTTAAATCAGCCGAGTTGAAAGCAAAGTGCAGGTTATCCACCACTATGACTTCATCGACCTGTACAACTTCAACCACCTCCTCAACCACGGCCACCTCGACTGGGCAACCTACCGCGTCAACTTGAGTGCCTTTGGGGGTGTCAGGGCACTTGTCGGTTTTATTCACCACCCCATCACCATCAGCATCACCATGTACCCAGCAATAGGCGGTGCTCAACACAGCACCCGTAGCGCCAACAACGCCAGCCATGGTCGAGCTCTCAATCGCCCCCAGCGCGCCACCGGTTACACCGCCGATTGCCGCACACATCGGTAAGTCACCTTTCTGATAAGTGCTGCAACCGCTCAACACACCAGCGACCAGCAGTAGCGGAACTGTTGTCTTAAACATATTCATAAGTGCGCTCTCCTGAGTAGATCGGACTTAAGCCGACTCTTTTTGCAGTAAAGACTGGGTTTTTAAAAAGCGCCAGCTCTAGGCCTGCCCGTAATGGCGCGCTAGTCTTGCCGCCTAAATTGAGGATTTTTGATGATTGAGCGTTTTTCTTCTCGCACGCCACAGCAAGCCCTGGCCGCATTACTTGCCCAGCACGCGCCGCAAAGCTTGCTCTTGATCGGCTCAGACCAACTGCCCGCGCTGCAAGCCTTTCTGGCGGCGCACCCCGATTGTCACTATGCCCATGCGCCGGCTGGCGAACTGCCGGCGGAGCTTGCTGCGCAGCGCTTTGATCTGGCGATTTTTGTCGATTGCCTGGAGCACTTAAACAAACGCAGCGGTTTGCAGTTGCTGGCTGGCGTGCGCAATCTGAATGCCAGCAAAATCGCGGTACTGGTTGATCTTGCGGCATGTGACTGGCAACTGAGCGACTTCTATTCATTGGCCCTGGAAGCCAGCGAACGGTTTCAGCGTGATACGCAAACCCTGACGCTGTTCACCTATGACCTGCGTGAATACAAACAGGTACCCGATTGGCTAAATGCCAAGTTCTGGGCCAACCCGCAATTGTTCGGCAAATACTGGTGGTAACCCCCATGAGCCTCGCCTGCCCCTGCGGCAGTGGCGCCGCGCTGAGCGATTGTTGTGGCCGTTACCATGCAGGCTTGCGGCCCTGCGATGCCCAAAGCCTGATGCGCTCGCGCTACAGCGCCTATGTATTGGGCTTGATTGACTATCTGGTCAGCAGCACCTTGCCGGTGCAACAAGGGCAACTTGACCGCGCCGCCATCAGTGCCTGGAGCAGCCAAAGCCACTGGCTTGGCCTCACGGTAGAAAGCAGCCAATTGCTGGCAGGCCAGCCGCCCCATGCCTTCGTCACTTTTGTGGCCCGCTGGCAGGATGCAGACGGTGAACAGGCCCAACGCGAACGCTCAGCCTTTGTCCAGATTGCTCAGCAGTGGTACTTCATCGACCCCAGCGTACCGTTCAAAGCGACCCGCAACGATCCCTGCCCCTGCGGCGGCGGTCAGAAATTTAAAAAGTGCTGCGCGCCTTATTTGCCCTGACACAAAGCCGCCAATAGACCGAGCAACAGCCCGTAGCGGCCATTTAATGCATTACTGCAATTTAAGGTGCGAGGTATCCGGCGCCGGCGCTGCCGGCTCGGCCTTTACTTGGCCCATATCGCTGCCGGCCGGAGCAAGACTGAACTGCGAAAAATCCACTACCGGTGGCGCGACTTCAGGTTGGGCGTCCTGCAAATCCACCCCCAATGGGGCAATGCCAAAATCCAAGGCCTCAACCTCGGCGAAGGCCGCCATATATTCATCGCGCGGCAACACCTGTAATCGTCCCGGCGCTTGAGTACCGGCAGCAGCAGGCGCTGCAACTGGCTGCGCGGGTACAGGTGCAGGCGGCGCGGCCAGTTCAATCTCTTCAACCGCCATGGCCACGACCTCGACCACCGCGCCCGCGCGCTCCAACGTCAGCCGATACTTCTCGGCCGCTGCGGCGTCCAGATTGTTTTTGATCACCATCCGCCGCCCGGAAAACAGCAAGGCAATCCGCTGCGCATCTGCCTGAAATAACCGAGCCATATTGGCCTGCACCGTAGCAAGTGGAGCACCCGCCACCAAGTGGCCGGAGAAGGCAATTTCAAAGCGGGTCATGGTCACACTCCTGTACGATTCTGGAACTAGTATGGCGCAGATTTTTTCATCTAAACAACAGGTTGCGGCCAAGCAACCGCTTGTTACACTGCGCCATCGATTGGAGTAGCGAATGTTTCACCCGGCCCTCATCAGAAAACTTCTTTGCACGCTGCTGAGCCTTGGCCTGCTGCTGTGTTTTACTGACTGTTCTAGTTTAATCAGCGATGACTTGCGCGACCCCAGCGTTCGCCTGTTAAAAGTCGATGTGGTCAAGGCCAAGCTGCTTGAGCAAAAATTCGTCCTACACTTTCGCATCGATAACCCTAACAACATGAGCCTGCCCGTGCGTTTCTTGCACTACAAGGTCAGGCTCAATGGCGTGCCACTGGCCGAGGGCGAGTCGGATCGCGACTTCACCATTCCGGCCAAAGG
>JAIERD010000607.1 GCA_019747155.1 Pseudomonadaceae bacterium | reverse complement strand
CGGCTGTCAGGTGGCAAGGTGGAGATCGGCCTGGTGCCGTTCGGCTCGGTCGGCCTGACAGTATTTGGGATTTTGCTCTGGTGGCATTCCGGCGGCTTTATTCAGGCCGCTGAACCCCATAGCTGGTTGGCGGTACTGAGCGAGCCGCAGGCCTGGCTGATTCTCGGCGATATCTTCGGCATAGGTTTGTTTGGCGGCTTTTATATAGTGCCGCTCTATGCGTTGATCCAGGCGCGCACCGCCGAGCACGAGCGGGCGCGGGTGATCGCGGCGAATAACATCCTCAACTCGTTGTTTATGGTGGTCTCGGCGCTGGTTTCCATCCTGTTTCTTAGCGTCGCCGGCTTCTCGATCCCGGAGTTGTTCCTGGTGGTGTCGCTGATGAACATCGCGGTGAACAGTTACATCTTCAAGATTGTTCCCGAGTTCAGCATGCGCTTTATCATCTGGCTGCTCAGCCATTCCATGTACCGGGTGGAGCACCGTGGGCTGGCGCAGATTCCAGATGAGGGCGCGGCGCTGCTGGTCTGCAACCATGTGTCCTTCGTCGATGCCTTGCTGATCGGCGGGGCGGTGCGGCGGCCGATTCGCTTTGTTATGTACTACAAGATCTACAACCTGCCGGTGCTGAATTTTATCTTCCGCACTGCCGGCACAGTGCCGATTGCCGGGCGCAATGAAGACCTGCTGATCTACGACGCAGCCTTCAAGAAGATTGCCGAGTACCTGCAGGCCGGCGAACTGGTCTGCCTGTTTCCCGAGGGTAAGCTGACCACCGATGGCGAGCTGAATGAGTTCAAATCTGGGGTCGAGCGGGTGCTGGCGGAAAACCCGGTCCCGGTGATTCCCATGGCGCTGCAAGGTTTGTGGGGCAGTTTCTTCAGCCGTGACCCGGGCAAGGGCCTGTTTCGCCGGCTCTGGTCGCGGGTGACCCTGGTGGCGGGGCAGCCGCTGGCGGCCAACACCGACAGGCAAACATTGCAGGCCGAAGTGGGCGCCTTGCGCGGTGCGATTCGTTAACCAGGGATGTTGCACCACCCGGTCGAATCAGGCTGTGTGAAAACGTAGCGAGCGAAGGTTAGGCAAGGCAAAAACAGGCGAGGACGCGGAGTTTACGAGTTGTAAATGAGCAGTCCGAGCCTGTTTTTAACGCTGCATAACCGAGCGCAGTAGTTTTCACATAGCCTGAAATAATCAGCTTGTGCAGAATTTTGCTCAGTGGCTGAGCTTGAGTCCGAGCAAACCACAAACGATCAGCGCAACGCTGAGCAGACGAATAAGCGCCATGGATTCACCAAACAGAAAGATCCCGGCGATCACCGTACCTACCGCGCCAATCCCGGTCCAGATCGCATAGGCTGTGCCCAGCGGCAGCTCTTTCATCGCCAGGCCCAGTAAGCCCAGGCTGATCAGCATTGCCGCGACTGTCAGCGCGGTGGGTAGCGGGCGGGTAAAGCCCTCGGTGTATTTCAGGCCGACGGCCCAGCAGACTTCAAACAAACCGGCGAAAAACAGAATTATCCAAGCCATGATGACCTCCAGTGCAGCCTATAGGCTGGGGTCGTCCCCGGATGATGAGCGAGTGAGGGGCAAGGTCGTCCTTGCGCTGTGCGTTATTTTGCACATATACAGGCGCAGGGCAAGCTACGCGGGCGAATGCGCAGTGTTGCTCTGTATCGGGATTTGTCGGTGTGCTGCTATATAAGCAGGCGCACTCGGATGAGTCGCGCCTGTGGGGGCTTAAATCCCTTGAGGGATCTCTTCGCCGCCGAGGGCTTCGAACAGCTGTGGCAAGAACTCGCCGAAGGTCAGCATCATCAGGGTGAAGCTGGCGTCCTGCTGGCCCAGTGCATCGTCGCCGCCATCTTGCTCGGCTTGGTCTTGCAGCAGGTCTTCAAAGCGCAGGCGCTTGATGATGGTCTTGTCGTCCAGCACGAAAGACAGTTTGTCCTGCCAGGCCAGCGACAATTGGGTGACCTGCTTGCCGGCGCTGAGGTGTAACTGGATCTCTTCGCTGGTCAGGTCTTGGCGTTTGCAGCGAATGATGCCGCCATCTTCCTGGGTGTCGCGCAGCTCGCATTCGTCGAGCACGGTGAAGTGGTCAGCGGCCTTCTGAGTTTTGACCCATTCGGTCAGGGTCGCGGTCGGTGCGACTTTTACCGTTAACGGTCGCACCGGCAGCGAGCCGATGGCTTCGCGCAGGGTGGAGAGCAAGTCTTCGGCGCGCTTGGGACTAGCGGCATTAACCAGGATCAGGCCGAGCTTCGGCGCAATGGCGGCGAAGGTGGCCGAGCGGCGGATAAAAGCGCGCGGCAAGAAGGCCTGAATGATCTCGTCTTTCAGTTGGTCGCGCTCCTTCTTATAGACCTTGCGCATTTGTTCGGCTTCGATCTCCTCGACCTTCTCCTTTAATGCATCGCGCACCACGCTGCCGGGCAGAATGCGGTCTTCTTTACGGGCGGCAATCAGCATGAAGTCCTGGCTGACGTGAACCAGGGGCGCGTCTTCGCCTTTGCCGAACGGGGCGATAAAGCCATAAGTGCTCAGTTCTTGACTGGCGCAAGGGCGGGCGGGCTTGGCGGCCAGTGCAGTTTCCAGTGCTTGCGCATCGAAGGGCAGATCTTGGGTGAGGCGATAGACGAGCAGGTTACGAAACCACATGACGGGTGCATCTCCATTTAGTGCAAAGCGATTAATGCTAGGCGCGCATTATTCCCTCCTCGGCCGTCGTTGGCTAATAGCGCGCTAAGTCTTTGCTGCATCGATTAATTTTTTTAACTTAAGGCTTGCCAGAATTAAATAAGCAGCCTAGAATGCGCGCACTTCGAAAGTGAAGGGTGATTAGCTCAGCTGGGAGAGCAGCTGCCTTACAAGCAGCGGGTCGGCGGTTCGATCCCGTCATCAC
>JAIERD010000235.1 GCA_019747155.1 Pseudomonadaceae bacterium | reverse complement strand
CCGAAGGTGCCTTTTTCGATCAAGTAGGCCCAAAACTGCTTGGACTCCTCGAACATGGCATTGATGCTGACGGCCTTTTTGATCTCGACCGAACCATCGGCAGCTTGCGGCGTGTAATTAAGCTCACACAGACCCGCATGGCCAGTACCGGCGTTGTTCCATGGATTGGAGCTTTCGATCGCCCCGGCATCCATCAACTCGACAACTTCCAGTTTAATCGCCGGATCAAGTTCTTTGAGCAGCACCGCGAGCGTCGCGCTCATGATGCCAGCCCCAACCAACACCACATCTACTGCTTGGTTATCGTTTTGCGCCATTACCGCATCTCCACAATCGAAATCTGCTGCATCACGCTGGAGCGGCTCGCTTTGTTGAGCCAGCACCAACCGATAGTTACTGTCCGCCAGACGTATTTAGGGCCAGGAAGAGGTAACTTCCAGATAACTAATAGCCCCCTGCATACACCTTAACCAGCCCCACAACCGGAGACAAACACGCGACTGGTTTCAGCTCAACAGCTTATTGACACTCATCCGGATATCTCCCGACGCTGCCATTTCTGCACAGAACAGGCCCCTATAAGGGCGTTATTTTTGCGGCGCGAACGATACCATTAATGACGCATTGCTTAACGCAAAAATTGCGCAAGGCGCTTCCGCTGATCTTTTTTTTGCCGGCCTAGCCTCTTGCGGTCGCTTAAACCGCGACTTTTCGCCGCATAAGCAGGGCTTTTAGCGATCAGAACCAGCCCGACGGCAAACTGTCTTTGCAACCTTTGTACTGCATCGAATAGCGCCGGGAGCGTTCATCGACTTTACGCGCCACCGGCAGTAGCCAGGCTTTTTGCAAATGACTGCCACGGCTGAAGCCACCCCAGCCCTCGTGGTAGTTGAGGTACTGGTTATAGGCGTCCCATTTGGAGATGCCGTTAACCTTCTGGGTTTTGCTGGTGTACCAGCCCATAAAGTCGATGGCATCGTCAAAATTATCGCGGCTCGACCAGTTATTGCCGGTCTCGCGCTGATAATCGGCCCAGGTCTCATCCTTTACCTGCGCATAGCCATAGGCGGTGCTGGGTCGACCATAGGGAATGATGCCGAGAAAATAACGCATCGGCGGGCGGGCATCGGCGCGAAAGCTCGACTCTTGATACATCATCGCCATCGGCACAAAAGCCGGGGTGCCCCAGCGTTTGCTGACCTCTTCGGCGGCCTCATGCCATTCGGGTTTTTCTGCAAAGATCAGGCACAGGTCTTCTTGCTGCCTGGGCGGTTGGCTGCTGCAACCACCGAGCAGGCTGGCGCTCAGCAGCGCCAAAACGGCGCCGCGAGCCAACTGACACTTAACCACGTGCGGCCTGGATGATCTCGATATAGGGCTGGGCCAAACGCTGATCGGCAATCAGCGCAACAAAATCACGCCCTTGCTCGTCGGTGGCATTCAGATCGAAACCGGCGGCGACAAAGAAGCCAACAAAACGCTCAAAGTCATCAACCCGCAGACCACGATAAGCCTTGACCAGTTTGTGCAAAGACGGCGGTGTGGCATCTGCCGGCTCAACGGCCAGGAACAGCTTAATCGGCTCATCAGCAATCTCTTCGCCAATTACCTGTTTCTTGTCTTTACGCATCAGTCGCTCCATTGCATCAATTTTTTCAGGCCGACAGTTTACCCACGGCCAGCCCAGGGCTCAACGCGCACGGCGTTAAGTCGGCAAACAGTCAACAGCATGACGATGGCACGCGGCGGTGCACAAATAAACGCAATCACGGCAGTACGCCCCATAAAGACGAAAATACCGCTCTAGCTCCGGCATTTCAGCCATCAAGGCGACTAAACAAGGACTCCGCCCCCTTAGGCCCGGCCCTATACTGCAATCATCCCACCAGCTTGAGCCAGCCGATGCACTTACCTCCGCTGTTCGCCGCCTGGCGTCAAACGCTGCAGGCCGGTTACTCGCTAAAAGCCTTGCGCGGTGATCTGGCCGCCGGCTTAACCGTCGGCATCATCGCCATTCCGCTGGCCATGGCCTTGGCAATTGCCGTCGGTGTGGCGCCGCAATACGGCCTCTACACCGTGCTGGTGGCGGCGCCGCTGATCGCCCTCACCGGTGGCTCACGTTTTAATGTGTCCGGGCCGACCGCCGCCTTTGTGGTGATCTTGCTGCCGATAACCCAGCAATACGGTCTGGGCGGTTTGCTGCTGTGCAGCATGCTCGCCGGACTGATTCTGATTTCCTTGGGGCTGGCCAGGGCCGGGCAGTTGATCGCGTTTGTGCCCTACCCGGTGACTCTCGGCTTTACCGCTGGCATCGGCGTGGTGATTGCAACCCTGCAGCTTAAAGACCTGTTCGGCCTGACGCTAAGCAGTCAGCCGCTGCATTATTTGCAGCAACTCGAGGTGTTGCTGAGCGCCATGCCGGGCGCCCATTTAGGCGATGCACTGGTCGGCGCGATCAGCCTGGCGGTACTGCTGATCTGGCCGCGCTGGGTACCCAAGGTGCCTGGCCACTTGGCCGCACTGGCGGTCGGCAGCCTGGCCGGGTTGGCGCTGGAGCACTTCGGCATACCGCTGGCGACCCTCGGCGAGCGCTTCAGCTACAGCCTGGACGGCGTTGTGCATGCCGGTATTCCGCCGTTTTTGCCGAGCTTTGCCTGGCCCTGGCAGTTGCCGGCGGCCAATGGTCAGCCGCTGCAACTGTCGTTTGAGCTGATCCGCCAACTGCTGGCGCCGGCCTTTGCCATCGCCATGCTTGGGGCAATTGAATCGCTGCTCTGCGCAGTGGTGGCCGACGGCATGACCGGCAGCAAACACGACCCGAATGCCGAGCTGATTGGCCAAGGTCTGGGCAACCTGATCGCCCCACTGTTTGGCGGCATCACCGCCACCGCCGCCATCGCCCGCA
>JAIERD010000172.1 GCA_019747155.1 Pseudomonadaceae bacterium | reverse complement strand
GTTCGTTTCGACAGGCCAATAGTGCAACACTTATGTTGCCTGCGCAACACTTATGTTGCGCAGGCGGTCAAATAGCGCCAAGGATCGCCGGCTTGTCAGTGCATGCGATCAACTCGCAGATCGGCGGGCCGTCAACTGCCAGGTTGCCAGCGCGGTCCCGCAGCAAAGACTGCAGCAGCACATGGCCAGAAAGCGCGCGGATATCATCGAATTTGGCTGCCGGCCTATGCTCCAGGGCAATCGAATAGGCCTCACAGGCCGAGCTGGCGACAATGATCACGCTATCGAAAAGGGACCAGCCAGAAAGTCCGCGCAGATTGATACCGTCGATCTGGTCGGCTCGCTTGCTCCAGGCGCATATCGTTTCTGCTCTGAGCAGCTGGCAGTCTGAGGCTGGAAGCTCGCCAAACGCCTCCAGGGCAATGATGAAGCCTGCCATGGTGGCGCGAGCCGTATTCAGCTCTTCGTGCGTACTGGCGGCTCCAATGACCCCTGCAAGCTCGGCGTGCTTGTCTTCGGCTGCTTGGCTGTTGAAGCGCGGCTTGAAGGTGCTGATCAGTTTGAGCCTTGGCATTGGGTGCGGTCTTTTGTAGGCGGTGTGTAAAAGACGGGTTCGAGGTGGATGATAGCCCCGCCAAGGCCCTGTTAGCCCATACCACACTTCATAAAAGGTGTTATTTGGCACTTTCCCGTCTTTTACACACCGCAAAAAGACCCTCATTCCGTCTATTGCACACCGGATGGAGCGTTTCCGTCGTCCTTTGCCCACCGAAACCCGTCTATTGCCCACCGGAATCCGTCTATTACCCACCGAAACCCGTCTATTGCCCACCACTCATTTTCTGCAGCCCGCGCCACGCCTGGCTTACAGGGGTGTTTCAGCGGCTAAAGCTCTTAAAACTCTTTAAAACATTAAAAACCTTCGGACTATTCATCTGGCTTGTCATCCTGATCGCTATCGCTCGGTGGAGTGATCGCAGGTATGTAGTCACGATGCGTCATCTTGAGCATTGGACCTTCCACACCCTCTTCGATTGACAGGGTGTACTCAGGTAGGTCGTCAGCCTTGGTGATGGATCGGAGCGCCCGAGCGAACTCTTTCGACGTGCCTGTGCTACCGCTGCGCTCATACAGCAGCCTGAAGCCCCAGGTCGCAAAAGACCTGCCTGCGGCGCGGCGCGCTAGCCGGTACAGAAACCGGCCGATACCAGGGTCAATCAGGAAGTAATCAGGGTGAACAGTGAGAACATCGGGGTTCTTTCCCTCGGTCACCTCGCGGTACATCCAGTCGGCGACCCTGATCTCAACGAGCTCGACTTTCTGGGTCGCCGTGTTGGTGATCGTCTTGAAGGGTCCGATCAGGCTCTCGCCTTCGTTGATCGTCACCATCTTGTTGCCCTTGACCTTCTTGGTGCGCTCAAGCTCGACGTGTGTCGTGCTGAGGCGCTGAAGGGCTGGGATGATGGCGTCTTTTTGCCGGCCGCCATTCTCACGTCGGCAGAACTTGATCACATCGGCAACGTGCGGCCTGAAGACCTGGCCAGGTTTTTCGCCCTTGCCCTCACGAAAGCGGTTCATGGATTCAGTCAGGTGCGAGATTGCCATCAGCACAATGTCGTAGTCCCAAACCGATGCCATGCCATAGACGCCGCTGGATACCTCGACGTGGCCATCAGGCAGTTCGTAGCGGATCACCGCATTTTCGCGGCGGTCCTTTTTTGATAGCCGGAAGACAGCGACGTCCATGATCCCGCGACTATCCCGCGTGCCGACGTCGTACAGAGTGGGCACAAAGAAATCGGCCTGGCTGTCATTTTTCGGCACCTTGCGCATGGATGCAGGTGGCTTTTCTGGTTGATCTTGCTCAGTTGCGGCGGGCTTGGTTTCGGTGGAGTTGCTGCGTTCCGCTGATGCTTTCTGCATGCGAGCGATGCGATCAAGAACTGATCCGACGGGTTTCGCGTCCTTGGTTGGCATGATCTGTCTCGGGGTTAGGTGCTGATCTTCAGAGGGTCCAGCTTTTACCAGCGATCAGGCCTCTGGTCGAGGCCTGTCCGACCGGGTATCAATCGCTCTTTGTGGCCTTCAGGTACTCGATATAGCCAGCTGGTCCGCCCAGGACGGCGCTCAGCGCGGTTATCTGCTCAACCTGAGCCGCCAGCTTCACTCGGTCACGCGAAGCCTGTGCGGCGGCCTCACGCTCGATAGCGCCAGGCATGATGACGGCAGCCGCAACGAATAGGCCGATGGCGATCAACATTGAGGCCAGAGACTTGATGCGGTTTTCGAGTGTGGGTGTCATGCGGTAGGCATGCACAGCCCCAACCAGAAATAAGATGGCGAGTAGGGCAATGGTTATGGTCAGTAGCATAGTAACTCCGATGTTCTGGGCGGCATTGAGCCGCCCAGGGTGTGAGGTCAGGACTTCGCTTGCTGTGTCGCTGCGCGCTTGAGTTGATCCGTCAGGGTGTTCGGCAAATTACGAACCATCAGCGTTCCGCGTGCTTCGTCGTATTCGATTTTCGACCCCAGCAGGTGTGCCTCGAAGCTAATAGCCAGGCCTTCGGATCGGCCGGTGAAGCGCTTGAACTGGTTTAGAGTGCGCTTGTCAGCTGGAATCTCCGACGACAGGCCGTAGTCCTTGTTGCGGATATGGTCATAGAACGATTTCGGGTTGTCTTCGTCGATCAGCGCAGATAGCTCTTCCAGGCTGATCGTTCCGCCTAGCTTGGTCTGGCTGGTTGCGTAATCGACCAGGGTGCTGGTCTTCTCGCGTGCCAGCTCTTCGGGAAGGTCTTCGCTCTCGACAAAATCACTGAATGCCTTGAGTAGGGTGCGGGTCTCGCTGGGTGAATCGACGCCTTCCTGGCAGCCGATAAAGTCGCGAA
>JAIERD010000091.1 GCA_019747155.1 Pseudomonadaceae bacterium | reverse complement strand
GCCAGTCAGCGCGGTAGCCCCTACATCCACTTTGTGGTCGAACAACTCGATGAGCGCAACATGCCCATGGAGCTGGCGCTACTGCCGGTAATTGAAAGCGCTTATAACCCGCTGGCCTACTCACCGGCGGACGCTGCCGGTATTTGGCAGTTCATCCCGGCGACCGGACGCAGCTTTAACTTGCGTCAAACCAACTGGTACGACGGCCGTCGCGATATCATGGCCTCAACCGTTGCGGCGATGAGTTACCTAACCCGCCTGCATGACATGTTCAACGGCGACTGGTTGCTCGCCCTGGCAGCCTATAACTCCGGCGAAGGCACCGTCAGCCGGGCCATTGAGCGCAACCAGAAGCTCGGTTTGCCGACTGACTACTGGAACCTGTCGCTGCCCAAAGAAACCCAAGACTACGTGCCAAAATTGTTGGCCCTGTCGCAAGTGATCAACAGCCCGCAAGCCTATGGCATCGACCTCAACCCGATTGCCAATCAGCCTTACTTTGAAGTGGTCGAGTTCAAGCAGCGCCTGCAACTGTCGAGCGTTGCCGAGATGGCCCAGGTTGAAGAGGCGGAAATCATTCAGCTCAATCCGGCCTTCAAAAAAGGCGTGACCATTGACGGCCCGCAGCACGTACTGGTGCCCAGTGAAAAAGCCGAATTGCTAGCCGCGAACTTATTGCTGATGAAGCCCCAGGAGCAACTTGACTGGCGTCAGCACCGGGTTCGTAAAGGTGAAAACCTGGCCAGCATTGCCAATCGATACAAAACCTCCACCGACAGCATCAAAGACCTCAATCAGTTGGCCAGCAATCACCTAAAACCTGGGCAAGTGCTGAGCATTGCCGTTGCGCCTGGGCAAACCTTTAGCCCGCAACCAGAGCCTCGCGAGCCGCTCATCAACAAAACCCCACAGCGCTACGTGGTGCGCAAAGGCGACAGCCTGGACAGTATCGCGAAACAGCAGAAGGTTAAAATTCAAGAACTGCAGCGTTGGAACAAGCTCTCTGGCAATCACTTAAAGCTTGGCCAGGTATTAGTTTTGCAAGAGAGCAAAAGCCCAGTAACCGCCGCGCTCAAGAGTCTTGCTAGCAGCAAAAGCGCGAGCAAAACCAGTCTCCCGAGCAAAGCTGCCAACCGCCAAATGGTGACGTACTACAAGGTGCAACAGGGTGATTCGCTGTACCAGATCGCCAAGCGCTTTAAGGTCGATTTGCAGCAACTGCAAAACTGGAACCCCAGCACCACCCACGCCCTTAAGCTCGGCCAAACCTTAACTCTGTATACCGACAAATAACTATTTACGCTGGCTCAGCGCCTCGAGGCAGCGGCCAGTCAGTTCGGTAAAGCGCTTAAAGGCCACGAACTGTTCATGTTTAAGGGCACGCCCGGATAGCCGGCAATCGGCATATAACACGCCGATTTCACGCTTGCCGGCCAGTAACGGTGCGATAAAAAACATGCCTGAGCCGAGACTTTGCCGCATCGGCAAGGACACCAGGTCATTAAAGTTATAGCTGGCCGGCACACCCATCCAAATCGCCTCTTTATTGCGCAACACATAGCTGAAGATATGCGGCTCGGCCAGCGGGTCAACCGGCAGTTGAAAATCGCTTAACCAGGCTTGCGTGCCCTCACCCATCGCCCGTTTAACCCGAAACCGGGTTTGACCATCGGCCAGCACCGCCAACATGACTCGCTCCAGCCCTGCGCCCTGATGCAAGCCCTTGAGCAAGGTGTCGAGTATCAGCCCAACATCGGCGCGAGCTGAAATCATCAAGCCAAGGTCCTGCAACGCCTGCTGCATGATCAATAGATTAGGTTGCAGCAAACGCGCTTTGCGCTGCTCACGCTGGATGCGGATCTGCTCAGGATCGGTATTGGGAATCAACTGACACAGCTTGCTGGCGCCAAAAGTGGCCGCGACCTTCACCGTCTCCTCCGCACTGGCCAGCACTTGCTGCATGGCATCCTCAGTGGAAATGCCGGTCAATACGGCAAACTGTTGCACCAGGTCTTCCATTTCTGGCGAGTCCCAACCATCCAAAGCCACTTCACTGATGCGCACGCCCAGATGCACCGCCAGCGCGGCGGGGGTCTTGGCGCTGCCAGGCTCATGGGCCAGATTAGCCACTGGGCCAAGATTCCAGCTTTTCACCAGGCCTTGAGTCAATTGACTAAAACTGGTGCCCAACACTTTCAGCACCGTGGCGTTGGCGTCCACGCTAGATTCGGCCAAGGCATCGCCCAGTTCATCCGCCTGAGCACCGCCACAGCCCCAAAAAGCCAATTCGCCCAGATGATGCAAGAGGGCTGCGATAAACACCTCTTCCTGATTTTTCGACAGCAGGTAACCGGCCACATTGCGCGCCTGCACGGCGGCGTGAAAGGAGCGGGCCAATAGTTCTGGCAACTGATAACGCGGCGCGCGACTCAGCAAACCATCAATCAAACTGACCGACAGACTGATCAGACGAATACTCTCAAAGCCGGTCAGCACGATGGCCCGCGAGATGGTGCGAATGTTTTCTTTGGCCGGATTGTAATAAACGCTATTGGCCACCCGCAGCACCTTGGAAGTCAGGGAGGCATCACGCAGCAACACATCGGCCAATTGCTGCACCGAAGCGCTGTCGTTTTCGGCCATGCGCTGTAAATCGACCACCACCGCCGCCAGGGCCGGTAAATCGGAGTCGTTTAACCGCTCCAGCCATGCCTGCAAACCATAACTGCCTTGCTCCACCAGAGAACCCTCAGTTGTTTTGTCCAAGTGTAGTCAAAATGATGGCACAGCCAGCCAAGCAACCAGTCTTTTTCCTGTCGATACAAGCTGTTACTGTAAGGTTCAAGTAGATCAAAAACCTGCCATGGATCGCCATTTGCGCCTATTGC
>JAIERD010000304.1 GCA_019747155.1 Pseudomonadaceae bacterium | reverse complement strand
TGAGCATGGTCAGGGCTTTTTCGATCTGCACCCGGTTAGCGGCGGGCTTGGCCAGTGGCAACGGCTCGTAAGCATCGATATCGAATTCGATCTCGGCCATCTGCACGTCGAACGGCAGGTCGATCAGTACCGGGCCTGGACGGCCGCTGCGCATTTCGAAGAAGGCTTTCTGGAAGGCGCGCGGCACTTGGCCAGGCTCCATCACCGTAGTCGCCCACTTGGTCACCGGCTTGACGATGCTGGTGATATCGACTGCCTGGAAGTCTTCCTTGTGCATCCGTGCCCGTGGAGCCTGGCCGGTGATGCACAAAATCGGAATGGAGTCGGCGCTGGCCGAATACAGCCCGGTGACCATGTCAGTGCCGGCGGGGCCGGAGGTGCCGATGCACACGCCGATGTTGCCGGCGTTGGTGCGGGTGTAACCCTCGGCCATGTGCGAGGCGCCTTCAACGTGACGGGCCAGGACGTGGTCGATGCCGCCGACTTTGCGCAAGGCTGCATACAACGGGTTGATTGCCGCGCCGGGGATACCAAACGCGGTATCCACACCTTCGCGACGCATTACGAGTACGGCTGCCTCGATTGCTCTCATTCTGGCCATGCTGTTGTGCCTCTTTTGTTCTTGGATTGTATACAGTTTGTTTGACTGGATTCTATTAAGACTATGACTGGCAGGTCAAGATGTTTTATCGCCGCGTCCTGCTCACCAAGAAAATCTTTTAAAACAGTCGTTTGAGCTGCATGTGCTGGGACTTGCGCATTTGGCTGTCGATCACTGTATACAATCAGGTCTTATATTGTATCTGGCTATTGTATTTTCTGTATTCGGTGGGATATTGGCGCTGTGCTTTGATTTTTTCCGTCAACCCCGGCGCTGGTGTTCAACCACTGCCGTGTTGAGTTGGCGGGCAGCGATGGATTTCTCACTACAACAAGAAGGTCTAGATATGACGGCTTTAACCCTGCAAACCGCGACCGCGATCAGTCAGCAAGCTTTGGCTGCTGGACGGGCGATCACCTCGGCGCCCCTGACCATTGCGGTGCTGGACGCCGGTGGGCACTTAATCACCCTGCTGCGCGAAGACGGTGCCAGCATGCTGCGGCCGCAAATTGCCATCGGCAAAGCCTGGGGCGCGGTGGCGCTGGGTAAAACCTCGCGTTTAATTGCTGAGGACGCCCAGCAGCGGCCGAGCTTTATCTCGGCGGTGAATACCTTGGCGCACGGCAACCTGATCCCGGCGCCGGGTGGGGTGTTGATTCGCGATGGGCAAAACGCGGTGATCGGCGCCATCGGCATCAGCGGCGACACCTCGGACGTCGACGAACAATGCGCCATCCGGGGGATTTTGGCGGCGGGCTTACAGGCGGATGCGGGTTAAAACGTAGGGTGGGTCAGCGGCGCAGGCCTGTTTACCTCCAACCGCGCGCGGATTCGGAGCGCCGCGTAACCCACCGTTGCACCGGACATCCATGATTGCGCCATGGTGGGTTACGGCGCGCCATGCCCCGGTGGCTGCCGCCGATCAGGTGCCACGCGCCTAACTCACCCTACGGCTTGCGGTCGCGGTGTTACTCGGCGACTTCGCAGCCTTTGAGCACCATGCGGATAATGGTGTCGGCGGCGGCTTGGTAGTCGCTGTCATCCAGCTTGGCTTTGCCGGTGACGCTGGAAATTTGCCAGTCGAAGTCGGCATAGGTTTGCGTGACGGCCCAGATGCTAAACAGCAAATGGGTGGGGTCGACTTTGGCCATCAGGCCTTGATCGATCCAGCCTTGGATACAGGCGATATTGTGTTTGGCTTGCTGGTTTAGCTGCGTGCTTTGCTGGGCGGTAAGGTGTGGCGCGCCGTGCATGATCTCGCTGGCAAATACTTTTGAAGCGCAGGCCAACTCGCGCGAGATGCGAATCTTGGCGTGAATGTAATCGCGCAATATTTGCCCCGGCTTGCCGTCCTGATTAAAGGGCGCAGAGGCCTGCATTAAGGGTTCAATGAAGCTTTCCAACACCTCGCAGTAGAGGTTGTCTTTGCTCTTGAAGTAGTAATACACATTGGGCTTGGGCACTCCGGCCTTAGCCGCAATATCGCTGGTCTTGGCGGCGGCAAAGCCCTTGTCGGCGAACTCTTCGCTGGCGGCGCTAAGGATCAATCGTTTGTTGCGCTGGCGAATACTGCTCATAAGTCCCCGGGCGTAATTGCCGTGGGCTGCAAAGGGCGGCGCACCGGCGCGGGCATGCTAGCACCGGCCTAACGTAGCCTCAAGCCGCCACCTCAGCGGGCGCAAGGTCGAGATCAAATTGGATGGTAAATTGTCTAATCCTATGTGTACAAGATTATGTTTTTCTGTTTTATTAGTCCTCCGTCCATGTCTCCGGTGTCCTTAACCGGTGTGTGCTGCGGAAGGCTACAACATGCAAAATAATATTTTGCTCGACCCTTTCGGGCGGCGTATCAGCTATTTGCGCTTGTCGGTCACCGACCGCTGCGACTTTCGCTGCACCTATTGCATGAGCGAAGACATGGTCTTCGCCCCGCGTGCACAAATCCTCAGTCTCGAAGAGCTTTACACAGTCGCCGATGCCTTTATTGGTCTTGGGGTTACGCGCATTCGTATTACCGGCGGCGAGCCGCTGGTGCGCAAAAATCTGCTCAGCCTGCTCGGTCGTCTCGGTGCCCGCCGCGAGCTGGAAGACCTGGCCATCACCACAAACGGCTCGCAACTGGCGAGCATGGCCGCCGGCCTGCGTGCGGCCGGGGTGACGCGCTTGAATATCAGTTTGGATTCCTTACAGCGCGAGCGCTTTGCCGCGTTTACCCGCCGCGACCAGTTGGCGCAGGTGTTGGCCGGCATCGACGCGGCGCGCTCGCTGGGCTT
>JAIERD010000232.1 GCA_019747155.1 Pseudomonadaceae bacterium | reverse complement strand
CTTTTCACCATGCGGTACTTTTCAATCACGGTGGCGCGATCGACGTTTTTCGACGGCGCGAAGCGGTCCTTGATGATCTTGAACACGGTGTTAAAGCCCGGCAGCGTAAACACGCTCATGACCATGCCACGCACGCCCGGCGCCATGATGAACTTGTCATCGACATTGGCCAGGTGGTTAATCAGCGAGCGATAAAACTCAGATTTGCCGTGTTTGTAAAACCCAATCGAGGTGTACAGCTCGGCGACGTGTTTGCCCGGCATGATACGACGCAGAAAACCGATAAATTCGGCCGGGTAACCGACTCGCACCATGAAGTACGAGCGGGTGAAGGAGAAGATGATCGACACCTCCGCCTCGTCGGTAATCAGCGCATCGATCTGAATCCCCTGGCCCTCACGGTGCAACAACGGGATCACCAGCGGCCATTGCTCATCACGGGTAAAAATCCGCCCGACCAAATAGGCGCCCTTGTTGCGGTACAGCCGCGAGGCATACAGCTCTATGCACAGCTCCGGGTCTTTGCAGACCCAATCCGGCAGGCTGTCGCGCAATTGTTTGTGCAGGCGCGCCAGGTCGCGCTCTAGGTCCTCATAAGGGACTTCGAAGCGGTAGTCCTCAAACATCTGCCGCAAGGTTTGATCAAGCTCACCGCGCGGGTGATACACCCGGGTTTGCGGTGCCCGCTCATTCAAGCGCAAGGCCGGCCGGGTGGTGTGAATGAACATGCAGCCGTCGCTGATCTGGTCGTGGTTGAACAGCTCACAGAAAATCGAGTTAAACCAGGTTTCGGCCAATTCATCATCGAAGCGCAGGTCGATCAGCGCGATATAAGCACTTTTGACCAGCGGCCACTGCCCCACTTCAAACAGCACATCGTCGCTGTACGCACGACGCAAGCCAAAACCAACCTCAGTGGCTTTTTCTTCATAAAGGTTGATCCGCTCAGCCGCGGCCTGCTGGATTTCCTGCCACTGCGCCTGCTCAAAACGCACCCGCGCGCCATTGGTAATCTGCCGGAAATGCTCACGGTAATCGTCAAAGCCATCGAGGATATGCTTGGCGATAGCGCCGGCGGGCCAATGCTGTGGCATGAGAAAACCTCATAAGCGAAGAAAAGAGTACCGAGCTTAGCGACAGCCTGCGCCGAGGAAAAGCCTAAGCGTCTAACAAGCGGCTCTGCGCAGAGCAAATAGGCCAAAAAATACCGTAAAACATCCGCCGATGGAGTTTTACCTTCAATAGGCGCTCTGCGTTTGCATGGCCCACAGATGCGCAGCCACCAGAGCGCGCCAGGGGGCGAACTCGGCCAACCAGGCTTGAGCCTGGGCTTCGCTGATTTGCTCGGAGCTTTCGAGCAGCCGTTGTATGCTGCGGCGCACGGCGACGTCGCCGTGCAGCGAGCCATCCAGCCAGCCGAAACCGCGCAGCAAGCTGTAGTTGGCTGTCCAAGGACCGATGCCGCGCACGGCCAGCAGGCGCTGGCGAATGAGCTCTATGGGTAAGGTCTGCAACCAGCTATCCAGCGGCAATTGATCCGCAACAATCAAACCGCTTAGGGTCAGTAAGGTATGGCTTTTAGTGGCCGAGAAGCCGGCCTGGCGCAAGGTCTCCAGGCTCAGCGCGGCAACCTGCTGCGCCGTCGGGTAGCAGAGCAAGCCGCCGGAATGGCGAATGCCTGCGGCACTGATCAGTTTGCGCCGCAGCGAAACCGCCACGGCGACGCTGATCTGCTGGCCGGTGATGGCCCAGGTCAGCGCCTCGAAGGGACTGGCCGCCACCGGTACGCGTAATCCCGCTTGCCGGGCGAGCAGCTCGCCGAGCTGCGGATGGTCTGCATATTGCTGCTCGAAGGTCGCCACATCCTGAGACAAGCCGAGCATGCGCCGCAGCATGGACTCGAACTGTGCTGGGCACGCAGCAGAAACATCACCGTCGACGGCCAGTACGCCAATCGCCTGCCCGGTCTGAAACTCGATGCTTAGGCAGGCCGGTAAACCGTTCCACAGCAGGCCTTTGCGCAAGCCGTTGGCGCTCACGGACTCGGCAACTTCTTGAGTATCGCGGCGATGGAAAGCCAATATATCGCCGGGCCGAAACCCGGCCGGCAGAGCCACTGAACAGACCAGTTGGCTGTTCATCGCCACCTCAGCTGGGCGCCGCAGCCGATGCCGTTCACGCCTGGGCTTCCCGCTCAAGCAAGGCGCGCTTGCGTTCGATGCCCCAACGATAACCAGACAGCCCGCCATCGTTGCGCACCACCCGGTGACAAGGAATGGCGACCGCCAAGGCATTGGCCGCGCAGGCCTGGGCCACGGCGCGGGCCGACTTGGGTGCGCCGATCAATTGCGCCAGGCCCGAATAGCTGACGGTGGAACCCACGGGGATTTCGCGCAGGGCCTGCCAGACCCGTTGCTGAAACAGCGTGCCGCGCACGTCCAGCGGTAGATTCAGGCCCAGCTGCGGCGCCTCGACAAAGCCCACCACGGTGGCCACCAGCTGCTCAAAATCGGGATCGCCACCGATCAACTCCGCACTGGGAAAACGCCGTTGCAGATCATTGAGTAACTCATCCGGTCCGTCGCCCATAAGGATGGCGCATACGCCACGCTCACTGCTGGCGACCAGAATCGCACCTAACGAACATTGGCCCACGGCAAAGCGAATTTGCGTGTTGGCGCCGCCGGCCCGGTAGCGCTTGGGCGTCATGCCCAGCACCTCGCGGGTCTGCGCGTAGAAGCGGCTATTGGCCTGGTAACCCGCCGCATAAATTGCCTCAGTGACGCTGCCGCCAGCCCCCAGTTGTTCCCGGACTTTATGCGCCCGCTGGGCCGTGGCGTAGGCTTTGGGCGTAACCCCGGTCAGCGCCT
>JAIERD010000128.1 GCA_019747155.1 Pseudomonadaceae bacterium | reverse complement strand
GGGAGTCCGGATGCGTCTGATATGACCTCAGAAAATCGACTACTGGCTGTACCTGGACATCAACCCAGCTCACACCGCTCCATTTATCCTTTCGACCATTTCTGTCCTGCGGGGGGATCGAAGAAGCTTTACCCATGCTTGCGATAAGGGAGTTGAAAGCATCTAGGTTTTGTTTGAGCTTTATAGGATTCTTGAAGAAACTGACCGTTTCGACGATGTCGCCGCTGAAAGAGAGATGCAGGGTTTTCGCGGTCCGCATTTTCAATGGCGATGTGACCATCAATACTGGATGAGATACGACCTTGAGACCATAGTCGCGAGGTGTAAGGCCGCTATCCATCATAAAGTCGAATTCGGCTCTAAGCTCTTCGGCAGCGTCGGCAATGTGCTCGAACCATTCGACCAGATCTTCCGTGGTGTAAAGACGGCACAAATCCAAGTAGCCAGGTCGATAGCCAAACCAGCGACCCATCTGCATCAGCGTGTCGTACATCTTGGAGGCGCGGAGGAAGTAGCTGACGCATAGACCTTCAAGCGTAAGCCCTCGGGCCAGCTTGTCACCACCGATGGCAATGACCTTGAGACCGGTGGCGCTGTCGGCATAGTCCAGCGCGTCCTTTGCTGTGCCATTGATCATGCGAACATCGATCTGCTCCAGCAGATCCGGTAGGGCCTGCTCTATCTCAGTCCAGTCTGTAACTGAGTGGTGAGGTGATTCTGAGGTCTCTTTTTCAACGCTTTCGCTGGTCGTGAGAAAGTCGCGACTCCACAGGCTACGCAGTTCAGATAGAACGCTTTCATGATCAATGCGCCGCCTAAGCCGCTGCTTCAGATGCATGACGTAGTCGCGAACCTGTCCGTGTACATGCTGTTGAACAAGGTTGAAACGGGTGACGTGAACCAGCATGGAGCTGTGTTCTGCGCCCTGACCACGCAGTTGTCGAATTGTGCATGCCAGGATGAATGCTTGTATTGCCTCGATCAGCGAGGGAGGCATGATATCCGAGGGCGTATGGCTGCTCTTATGGCTAACAGGCATCCAGCCACTCTTGCCATCTTTGGAACATTGGTCCGTGACCGGGCGAACCAGATCGAGCGCACCAAATCGCCCATTTTCGCTGGCCAGCCCGAAGACTCTTGATGGGCCTACATAGCTGGATGGGGCGGAGAGGTTGGTGATAAAAGCAGCCGGGAAAAGGTCTGGGCCCTCTTTGGTTGTTTCGCCTTGTTCGTGGATATAAATGTTCGCAAATGGTGTGGCGGTGTAGCCGATATAGGCCTTTCTTGAAAAGGAGTGCAGGATCTGGCGAATCAGGCTGTTGATTGCCGTGGGTTCGTGTTCAAGGTCCGGTTGGCCGTTGTCATCGACAACTTTTTCTCCGGTGTCCACTGATGCATGGTCCGCCTCGTCGTCAACGATCAGAAGGGGGAGATGCGTTACTAGTGGGCGGCCAGTTTCCGGGTCTGTCGTTTCGGCCACATGTTTGTGAATCCATTTCAACAGGCGTTGCAGAACTGTCTTGTTCTTCTTTACTACGAAAAGCCATGGCTTCTGTTCTGGCGATACACCGAGGTTTTTGACGAACTTGGTGTTGAAGTCACCCGTCTCGGTTCTATTGGTTACGTACTGCGGGCGTAGAGCTGGTGAGGGATCAATCTTCCCCACTCCAATTGCTACGTTGCCCTCACCCTCGATAGGGCTAGTCTCGTAGCCAAGAAACCCCTCATCCAGTCGCATTTGTGTTTGGGAGCGCAGGTTGTTGTGAAGGCCTGCCAGCACGATAATTATCTTGTATCCGGCATCGGCTGCCTTGCAGATTAGACCGGTGTAGTTTCCGGTCTTTCCTGACTGCACATGACCAACCACCATGCCACGCCGATCCCACGAGCCTTCACGCTTTGGGTCTTCCAGCATCGAGAGAATATTGTCGGTTGTCTTGTCGAGTGCTTCTATCGCGCTCCATGGCAGTTTCTTCTCCTGCCATTCTCTATAACGCCGCCAGTAGCGCCACTCTTTCTTTTGTTCGCTGGTAAGCCAAGCTATGTGCCCGGCCATATCGACAAGTGATGAGTCATCACCAACCCAGATACTAAATCGTCTAATGAGCTCGTCAGTGACCGCTTCGCGGTCGAGCCCTTCGGCTTTGTTCGGCATGATCATCAGAACCATATCGATTTTTTTCGAAATCAGTGTCGGAGTTATTGCTGACTTGTCCTGCTCGTCTACAAGCATTCCTGGACGATCTTGACCACGCTCCACTTGTTTTCCTCAGACATTCGTTACGGCTCCTTATAGATTGTCAGGCAGGGCATCTACCAGTGAAGGAAAGGCATGGAAGGGTTCTGTCGTTCGGAGTTGTTCCTTGGCGGAGGAGCTTGAATACCCCTTTCTCTCGACCATACTGCGGTACATAACCATCAGGATCTCATTAACCTCGCTGGGTGGTGTCTTCTCGAACCCAGTGCATGGTGTGTCCTTGTTCTCTGCCGTATCAATCCAGATCCTCTGGACAGGGACGGTTTCCTCGATGACTCGCAGCATTGCCTTTATCTGGGGCAGCAATGTTCCTGCCTCATCCAGAACGTCTCTTACGGCAGGGTGGTCGCTATCGATTCTGTATCGAATTCCACTTGCCAGTCTCTCTACCTTCCAAGCCTCTGCAACCTGCTTGTTGCCAAATAGTGTTGGTCGTCCTCTATGGGCAAAGGCTCGTCTGGCGCGAGCGCGGGTTGCCTCTGCAAGGCCGGTCAACCAGTCTCGAAGGTAGATGGGAGGTCTGTAAGCGCTCCATAAACCGCGTCCGTCAGGACAAGGACTGTTTTCAGGATGGCGAAGCTGGCGAGCAGTTCCAGG
>JAIERD010000104.1 GCA_019747155.1 Pseudomonadaceae bacterium | reverse complement strand
GGTTGATGGCCGGCGAGCTGGTGGAAACCACCAAACTCTACGCCCGCCAAGTCGCGAAGATTGAGCCGGACTGGATCGAGCCGCTGGCCGGCCACCTGATCAAGAAAAACCACTTCGAACCGCACTGGGAGAAGAAGCGCGGGCAAGTGGTGGCCTATGAGCAAATTACTTTGTACGGGCTGATTGTGGTCGGCAAGCGGGCGGTGCATTACGGGCCGATCGAGCCGGTGTTGTCCCGTGAGTTGTTTATTCGTGATGGTCTAGTGCGTGGTGAGATTCTGTCCCGCGCCCGCTGCCTGAAGGCCAACAGCGAGTTGCTGGAGTTGCTCGACGAGCTGGAAGCCAAGGCCCGGCGCCGGGATATCTTGGCCGACGAAGAAACCCTGTACGCCTATTACGAAGCGCGCATTCCGGCCGAGATCCATCAGGCCGCCACCTTCGACAGCTGGTACAAGATCGAGAGCGCGAAGAACCCGCAGCTGCTGATCATGCGCGAGGAAGACGTGCTGGCCCGCTCTGCCTGCGAAGTCACCGCCGCCCTGTACCCGGACAGCCTGCAACTGGGCGATTTGCGCCTGAGCCAGAGCTATCACTTCGAGCCCAATCACCCGCGTGACGGCGTGACTCTGCGGGTGCCGGCGCCGCTGTTGCCGCAACTGCCCAGCGAGCGGCTGGAATGGCTGGTGCCGGGCCTGCTGGAAGCCAAGTGCATTGCCATGGTGCGCAACCTGCCGAAACCCTTACGGAAGAACTTCGTGCCGGTGCCGGACTTTATCAAGGCCGCATTAGAGCGCATCAACTTCGCCGAAGGCTCGTTGCCGGCCGCGCTGGGCCGCGAACTGCAACGCATGACCGGGGTTAAGGTCAGCGAGGAGGCTTGGACCCAAGCGCTGCTGGAGCTGGAAAATCACCTGAAGATTAATCTGGAAGTGGTGGATGCCAGCGGTAAGTTCCTCGGCGAAGGCCGTGATCTGGCCGAGCTGAATGCGCGCTTTGTGCAGGCCAGTCACGCCGCCTTGGCCATCGTACAAAACGCCGGCCAGCAACGCCCAGTGGAGGCCAAGGCCTTCGCTCAGGTAGCTTCGAGCACCCAGCAGAACATTGCCGGCCTGTCGATGACGGTGTATCCGGCGTTGGTCGAAGGCAGCGTCGGCGATGAGCGTGGCACGGTTAAAGAGGGGCGTTTTCCGACGCTGGCCGAGGCCGAGTTCCAGCACCGCCGCGCCCTGCAGCGCTTGTTGCTGCAACAGCTGGCTGAGCCCGCTAAGTACCTGCGCGGCAAACTGCCGGGGCTGACCGAGCTGGGCTTGCTGTACCGCGACATGGGCCGGGTCGATGCCTTGGTGGAAGACATTCTGCTGGCCAGTTTGGACAACTGCATCTTGGCCGGTGTCGAACCGTTGCCGCGTGACGGCGTTGGCTTGGCCAAGCTGGCCGAGCAGCAGCGTGGCGGCTGGGCCGAGCACGCCGAGCGGTTGGCCAAGCGGGTGCTGGAGGTGCTGAGCCTGTGGCACGGCCTGCAAAAGCGCTTTAAGGGCAAGATTGATCTGGCCCAAGCGGTGGCCCTCAACGACATCAAGCTGCAGCTGAGTAATCTGGTCTATCCGGGTTTTGTGCGTGAAACGCCGATGGAATGGCTGAACGAGCTGCCGCGTTATTTGCGCGCCATCGAGCAGCGCTTCGACAAACTCGGCAGCCAGGTGCAGAAGGACCGGGTCTGGAGCGGCGAGCTAAATGCCTGTTGGGCCCAGTACCAAACCCGCCTGAGCAAACACACCAAAGAAGGTAAGCGCGACCCGCAACTGCAACTGTACCGCTGGATGCTCGAGGAATACCGGGTGTCGCTGTTCGCCCAGCAGTTGGGCACCAAGATGCCGGTGTCGGATAAGCGTGTGGCTAAACAATGGACGGTGGTGGAAGGCTGATGGCCTTGGCGCTGTTGCTGGCAGGCGCGCCCGGCCGTGGCAGCTGTGTTGGCTGTCGGATCGCTCAACTGTTCGCGCTCTCTGTAGGCGCGGACTTGTCCGCGAAGCAATAGTGCCGTCACCATCAAACTCACCAACCACTGCGGTCGGGCTTTAGTATGAGTTAGCCGTAGGCACCACCATTCAGCCGAGCAGGCTGGTTGTTTATTTTTGAGGATTTTACATGCCCCGTATTGGAACGCCGTTGTCGGCCAGCGCCACCCGTGTCTTGCTCTGTGGTTCGGGTGAGCTGGGTAAAGAATTGGTAATTGAACTGCAACGCTTGGGCGTTGAGGTGATTGCGGTGGATCGCTACGCCGATGCGCCGGCGATGCAAGTTGCCCATCGCCATCACGTGATCAATATGCTCGACGGAGCGGCGTTGCGGGCGGTGATTGAGGCCGAGCGTCCGCACTATATAGTTCCGGAAATCGAGGCGATTGCCACTGCAACGCTGGTGGAGCTGGAGGCCGAAGGCTTCACCGTGATTCCCAGTGCACGGGCCGCGCAACTGACCATGAACCGCGAGGGGATTCGTCGTTTGGCCGCCGAAGAGCTGGGCCTGCCGACCTCGCCCTATGAGTTTGCCGATACCCTTGAGGCTTACCGCGAGTCGGTGGCGCGCATCGGTTATCCGTGCGTGGTCAAGCCGATCATGAGCTCCTCAGGCAAGGGTCAGTCACTGCTCAAGAGCAGCGCCGATCTGCAAGCCGCCTGGGATTACGCGCAAGAGGGCGGACGCGCCGGCAAGGGCCGGGTGATAGTCGAGGGCTTTATCGACTTTGACTACGAAATCACCCTGTTGACCGTGCGCCACGCGAGCGGCACGACCTTCTGTGCGCCGGTCGGCCATCGCCAAGTTAAGGGCGACTATCACGAGTCGTGGCA
>JAIERD010000075.1 GCA_019747155.1 Pseudomonadaceae bacterium | reverse complement strand
TTGGCGTGCTCGCGAAAACCGTCTTGGCCAAACTCCGAGGCGCTCAGGTAGCCGTCTGCGTTGCCAAAATCCTCAGCCACGGCGCCGGCGATGCGTTGATAACCAAAGCTGCCGGCCTCGGCGCGCAGGTCCAGCGGTGGTGCGCTGCGGCCCGTTGGGCTGGCGAAATTGATCGCCCCACCGAGGCTAGCGTTGCCGTAGCGCCAGGCGTTGGCGCCGCGCAGCACTTCGATATGGTCGGTGGCCAGGGGTTCGAGGGTCTGGAAGTCGAAGCTGCCGTCGGCCAGGTTGATTGGCGCGCCGTCTTGCATCAGCAACAAACCGCGACCGTGGTAGGTGCGATTGAGGCCCGAGCCACGAATCGACAAACGCGACTCTTCGGCGCCAAAGCGCGGCTGCACAAACACCCCGGTAGCCAGCCCAAGTGTGTCTTGTGGGGTGCTGCTGCGCCCGGTTTTATAGCTTTCGCTGTCGACCAGGCCTGCGCCGCCGGGGATCTTGGCAAAGTCGGCGCGCACCTCGGCTTGAGTCGGTGCGGTCGGGTCGCTGAGTTGCTCGGCTTGCACGGTGGTCGGGCTGAGCTGCACAGACTCGGCAAAAACGCTGGGCGCCAGGCCGGCACCGATGATCAAGAGCGGTAGAAATTTAAAATCACGCATAAACAAAGCCCATAAAGTCGGCTATCTATCCGCTAAGTGCTGCTTTTGTAGGGCGGGCTTCAGCCCACCGCCTCAGGCCTGCGCAGTGCTGGTGGGCTAAAGCCCACCCTACTCAATGCTCATCGTCGGCAATCGAGTCGGCATGCAGCGCAGCTATGGGCTGCAACGCTTAACGGGTACATAGCCATCAAATTGGTCGCCGGCAGCCGTTGCACACAGGTTGAATGCGCAAACAGTGACTAGCGAAAGTGTCTTGGTTATTGGCTGGCGAGCCGCACGCCGAAGCGGCGGGTTAGCCCGATCAAGACACTTGCGGGGAGGCGCGGGGGTTGGCGCTGGGCCAGGTGAACCGGGGTGGTGGATGACGTTCGACGGCGCGCGGCAGAAACCGCTGACGGCTTGGCCGCAGCAGCCAGCTCAGGCAAAACAACAGACCCAAGCTGAGGGTGACCGAAGCGCACAGTGGGCAGCTAAAACTGCCGCTCAGCAGGCTTTTAGTGCTGCTATCACTGCTGTCGGCGGCACCGCTGTCGCCCACGGCGCAGACCATGCCGCTGATGCCGCTGAGTTGCAGGCCGACCATTTGCGCATGACCAATGCTGCAGGCGAGCGCGTTGAACAGCACGCAGGCATAGAGCGTCCAGGCAATTAGCGCACGGTGATGACGGGTCAGTTTCATGGCCGCGACTCTAACATGGGCAAAAAGTTTCCTGCACGGACGATTTGTCGCGGTTATGCCGTCAAGGCTGGGCGATCAGCGTCGATTGGCGGGTGCGTTGAGGCAAGCGTTTGCGCTTACTGCTTGGCGCTGTCGGCACGGCACGCTAGGCTGCGCGCTTTCGTTGTGGAGTCGCGCCATGAACCCTTCGCCCTCACTGTTGATTGCCGGTTGTGGCGATATTGGTGGCCGCTTGGCTCGCCAGATGCTGACGGCCGGCTGGACGGTTTACGGCCTGCGCCGCGATATCAGTCGGCTGCCGGTTGGCGTATTGCCGGTGGCCGGCGACCTGCATCAAGCCGTTTGCCCAGCAGCCTGGCCAGGTGCCGAGTTGGATTATCTGGTCTATTGCGCGGCGGCCAGCGAGGGTGGTGAAGCCGGTTATCGCGCCGCCTATGTCGATGGCCTGCGGCATGTGCTGGGCTGGTTGGCGCAGGCCGGACAGCGGCCTAAGCGGGTGTTATTTGTCTCCAGCACCAGCGTCTATGGCCAGCGCGAGGGTGAGTCGGTGGATGAAACCAGCGCCACCGCGCCCGAGGGTTTCTCCGGGCGAATCATGCTCGAAGCCGAGCAATTGCTGCTCACCAGTGGCTTGCCGGCCAGCGTGCTGCGCCTGAGCGGCATCTACGGGCCGGGCCGCGAGTTTCTGCTCAATCAGGTGCGCCAGGGTTACCGGGTGATCAGCGCGCCGCCGCTGTACGGTAACCGCATCCACGCCGATGACGCCGCCGGGCTGCTGGCTTTTCTGTTGCAGGCCGACGCTCGTGGCGTGGCGCTGGATGATTGCTACATCGGCGTCGATGACGCACCGGCGCCGCTGCACGAAGTGGTGGCCTGGTTGCGGGACTATTTGAGTGTCACGGCCTGGGCCGAGGAGTCGACCGTGCGCCGCTCCGGCAGCAAACGCTGCAGCAACGCCCGCGCCCGCGCGCTAGGTTGGACGCCGCAGTATCCGAGCTATCGCGAGGGCTATGCGGCGCTGTTGGCCGGCTGCTAGAGCGCTATTGTGCGGTTTCCGCTGACTGGTGTGTGCCGGCTGCGGGGTTTCCCCGTCATACTGTCGTTTTGATTTGGCTGAACACAGCAGCTTGGAGCAGGGCATGAAATACATTCACCAGCGCGAACATCTGAATGAAGACGACATTGTCATCATCGAGTCCTCGCAAACCTGCAACATCCGCATGATGAGCGATGCGAACTTTCGCAGCTTCAAAAACGGCGGCCGACACACCTACCACGGTGGCGCCTTCGACACTTTCCCAGCCAAGCTGACGGTGCCGAGCACCGGGTTCTGGAATATCACCCTCGACACAGTCACGCGCAAAGCCATCAGCGTCACGCGCAAACCGTCGTTCACCTATTCGATCAAGATCCTGCGCCGGTCGTCTTCGCGGCTTAGTTAAAGGCGTTGCTCTGGCATTTAGCCGGGCAGATGCAGCTGAAGTTGCTGCAACATCAACTTGGCGGCGATCAG
>JAIERD010000508.1 GCA_019747155.1 Pseudomonadaceae bacterium | reverse complement strand
TACCCATAGGGCGATGCTAAGTCAATAGCCTGCTTGAAGTTTTTCTAAAAACAGACAAATTTCAAAGCGTCTGGCAAAGCATCAACTGATGCCTTACCAGCAGAATCCAAAGACTTAGCGCCTTGGGCCGAACAGCTATAACTACAGACGCAAACTGCTTTTATAGCGCCGCTAAACCACGGGCCAAGTCAGTTTTTAGATCAACCACATCCTCCAAACCGATGGCCAAACGAATCAGGCTGTCGCGAATACCTGCAGCCGCGCGACCCTCAGGCAGCAAACGACCGTGAGTAGTGGTCGCCGGATGCGTAATAGTGGTTTTGGTATCGCCCAGATTGGCCGTGATCGAAATCAACCGCGTGGCGTCGATAAAACGCCACGCGGCTTCTTTACCGCCGACCACCTCAAAACTCACCACCGCACCAAAACCGCTCTGCTGCCGCTTGGCCAACTCATGCTGCGGATGGCTCGGCAAACCGGCGTAGTAGACTTTCGCCACCTGCGGTTGCTGCTCGAGCCACTCAGCCAGCGCCTGGGCACTGGCGCAATGGGCCAGCATACGCAGACGCAACGTCTCCAGCCCCTTGAGAAACACCCAGGCATTGAACGGACTCATGGTCGGCCCCGCGGTGCGCAAGAAGCCCACCACCTCTTTCATCTGCTCAGCCCGCCCCGCCACCACACCGCCCAGGCAACGGCCCTGGCCATCGATAAACTTGGTGGCCGAATGGATGACGATATCCGCCCCCAGCGCCAAGGGCTTTTGCAGCACGGGCGTGCAGAAGCAGTTATCCACGATCAACTGCGCCGAACCCGCGTGGGCAATCTCTGCCAGCGCCGCAATATCAACCAACTCGGCCAACGGATTGGACGGCGACTCGACAAACAGCAGCTTGGTATTGGTCTTGATCGCCCGCTGCCAGGCGCCGAGATCGGTCAACGGCACATAGTCGACCTGAATACCGAAACGCTTAAAGTACTTCTCAAACAGGGTAACCGTGGCGCCGAACACGCTGCGCGACACCAGAATATGATCGCCGGCGCTGCACAGGCTCATCACGCAAGCCAGAATTGCCGCCATGCCAGAGGCCGTTGCTACGGCTTGCTCGGCGCCTTCGAGCGCCGCGATACGCTCTTCAAAGGTGCGTACGGTGGGGTTGGTATAACGCGAATAAACGTTACCCGGCACCTCACCGGCAAAGCGCGCCGCGGCCTCTGCGGCAGAACGGTAGACATAGCTCGAGGTAAAGAACAGCGCCTCACCATGCTCACCTTCTGGCGAGCGATGCTGCCCGGCGCGCACCGCCAAGGTGTCGAAGGCTACGCCCTCAAGATCGCTGTTCAACCTGCCAGCATCCCAATCCTGCGTCATGCCGCGCTCTCCGCTACCGAGTTGATTAATTGTTATACAGATCGATGATCGCGCTTACGGCGCTGGATTTGACCTTGGACAGGTCATTACGCGCCTGTTCGATCTTGTGCAAATAAGCCGAATCGATATCGCCAGTCACGTATTCGCCGTTGAATACCGAGTTATCGAAGCCCTGCAGCGCCGGATTACTTTCACTGACCGCCTCGACCAAATCGGCCAGATCCTGATAGATCAGCCAATCGGCGCCAATCAACTCAGCGACTTCTTCGGTGCTGCGATTGTGCGCGATCAACTCGTGAGCGCTCGGCATGTCGATGCCATACACGTTCGGGTAACGCACCGCCGGCGCCGCCGAGCAGAAATAAACATTCTTCGCCCCGGCTTCACGGGCCATCTGGATGATTTGCTTGCAAGTGGTGCCACGCACGATCGAGTCATCCACCAACATGACGTTCATGCCGCGAAACTCTTGTTCGATAGCATTCAGCTTCTGCCGTACCGATTTCTTGCGGGCCGCCTGGCCAGGCATGATAAAGGTGCGACCGATATAGCGGTTCTTGACGAAGCCTTCGCGAAACTTCACACCCAGATGATTGGCCAACTCCAGCGCCGAGGTGCGACTGGTATCGGGGATCGGGATCACCACATCGATGTCGTGCTCAGGCCGCTCACGGAGGATTTTCTCCGCAAGTTTCTCGCCCATCCGCAAGCGCGCCTTGTACACCGAGACGCCGTCCATGATCGAGTCAGGACGAGCCAAGTACACATACTCAAAGATGCACGGCGAGTAGAAGGTCTTCGCGGCGCACTGACGGGTTGTCAGCTTGCCATCGTTGGTGATGTACACCGCTTCACCCGGAGCCAAATCGCGAATCAGGGTAAAGCCGAGCACGTCCAGCGAGACGCTTTCCGAGGCGATCATGTATTCGACGCCTTCATCGGTGTGGCGCTGACCGAAGACAATCGGACGAATCCCGTTCGGGTCGCGGAAACCGACAATTCCGTAGCCGGTGATCATCGCCACCACGGCGTAACCGCCGATGCAGCGCTGATGCACATCGGTGACGGCCGCAAACACGTCGTCTTCAGTCGGCTGCAATTTACCGCGCTGCGCCAACTCGTGAGCGAATACGTTGAGCAGCACTTCGGAATCAGAGTTGGTGTTGACGTGACGCAGATCCGACTCGTAGATCTCTTTGGCCAACTGCTCGACGTTAGTCAGGTTACCGTTGTGCGCCAAGGTAATGCCGTAGGGCGAGTTGACGTAAAACGGCTGCGCCTCGGCAGAACTGGAGCTGCCGGCAGTCGGGTAACGCACGTGGCCAATGCCCATATGGCCGACCAAGCGCTGCATGTGGCGCTGATGAAACACGTCACGCACTAGGCCGTTGTCCTTGCGCAAAAACAACCGGCCATCATGGCTAGTCACAATACCGGCAGCATCCTGGCCGCGGTGCTGGAGGACGGTAAGCGCGTCAT
>JAIERD010000175.1 GCA_019747155.1 Pseudomonadaceae bacterium | reverse complement strand
GCACAAGGCTAACAATCATTACCAGAACCAATCCAATTCGACGCACGGCGATCCACCACGCAGGGTTATAGCGCGACTATAGCAGATAGTTTTGAGAGGCGAGCATAGCTGCAGTAAACAATTGAATTGACCCCGTTTCCCTAGTGCCTCCAGGTCTTAAAAAGCTCATCTAAGTCACTGCAGAACAGTCCACTTCTTGCCGCTAGTAGACGGCTTCGCCAATGAGCCTATGTCCACGATGACGTTACGGCGTACGTTGGGTTTTTTCGTCACGTCGACTTTTCATCTCGGTATACCAATGTCCCCTGGTCGCGGCAGGAAACTCGATCACCCCCAGGCTGCGTCCTTGACCGTATCTCGGTGGCTTCTGCGGCAGGCGAATGTTCGGCAAATCGGCACCCTCTGCGGAGCGGACATGGGATTTCATGCCTGCGCCCAGCCGACCATCGCCGTACACGCTGATCGACGAGGTGGATTGGTGCCCCATGATGTAAGCCATTTTTTCGGGACTTTCCCCGGATGCCTTCAGAATTGAACCTAGCTGGTGCCGGAAACTCTTTAGGGTTGGGTGTTTTTTGCGCCTGGGCCACAGGCTTCGGCATTCTTTACGCAGGCAGTCTCTGATCGCCGTGTTAGTGCGTGGACACTCAGACATCCTCTGCGTGGCCCACTCCACCAGCGCCAGCGTTTTTGACTTGTCGATTACCAGAGTGCGGTCAGCGCCACGATGTAGCTCGGCAGATTTCTTGCCTCCAATAATGTGTACTAGATGGCCGGTAACGGTGATCGTGCGCATCTCGCATGGACGCACACCCAGGCAATAAGCAAGCACTAGTGATGCAGCTTCATCGAGATTGCCGCCTGTGCGCAGGTGCTTGATCAGCAATTTAAAGTCGTCGAGGGAGACTTTTCGAATATGCCCTAGCTTAGTCTTTTTCGTTATCTGGCTGTTTGGAGCAGTGACAGGGTTGGCCAGAGCCCTGATGGCTTTTGCCGCTTCGATGTCTCCCCGCGCCAGCTGGTCGTTCATCAGGGCGTTCTTGAGGGTGCTGAAAGCATTGGGTCGATAGTCCGGCGCACAGGCAAGCAAAGCCGCGCAGATCTGCGCCGAAGTGGGGGCGTCCTCATCACAGTGAGTCCGATAGAAATTTTGTGCTCTGGTCTGATACCGCTTCAAGGTTGTTGGTTGCATCGCTGTCATCTCTCTTCTTGTTGTTTTGATGACAAAGCTAAGCCGCTTCGCGAATGGCGTTGTGTCAGTTCGGCCTACACTGAAATTCACTACGCCTTCGCTTCGTTTTTTCTCGTTCCGTCCGAACTGCCACAACGCCCTCTTACTCGCGCCGCGAGTAAGAGGTGCGCGCTCCTACTCACGCGACACGCCTCATCTGAATTCAGCGTGCGCCGTGAGCAAAAGCGCGCGCAAGCCTTTTGTCATCAAAATCAAAGCGTAGCCAGCGCCATGGCGCTGAAAGGACGAGCCCAGCAGTACGAAGCTGCGCATCGCCAATACAGCAGAAATCGGCGCACTCAAAAATGCTGGCCAATAAGACGGTATTCGGTTATGGATTATTCGATTAACTAATTGAATTTATTGAATTAAATATCGAAATATAACCAATAAAAGCAGTGCCAGTTTTGGCACCCTTGCTGCCGCAAGTGGCAGTCGCTGTCCCCGTCTGGGCTGTTTTCGGTGCCCCATCAGGCACTGTGTATGCCGCATGCGGCACGAATAGAGTGTCGCAGGCTGCCTAGTGCGACAGTCCAGGAGTGTGGCATTGAGATGTTGCGATACTCCCTGAGTGTCGTAACGGTTTCTGCGACACGAATGTCGTGTCGCTCGGTTAGGCCCGCTGCCTGTGATTGAGCGCAATCGCATGGCTTTGGGTCGCAAGCGGTGTAGAGGCATGCGACACCATCCGAGTGTCGCAGGACGTGGTTGTGACAGGCCTGGGGTGTCGCATTTTTTAGCCGCGATACTCGGCGCGTGTCGCAATCGCCTCATGCGACACGGCAGACGTGTCGCAGATAGCGGGCCCACATCTTGTGGGCTGTGCTGATATTTCCGGACGTGGAGCAGAAGGCGGCGTTATGGTCTTCATGGCGCAGCTTGGCCGCCTTCTGAATTGTGTCAGTGGAGTCGATCAGGCGCCGGATAGAAGCCCTGAGGAAGAAAATTCTGATAGTCCACCAGGGATTGGTACCCGCCAGGGTGGAAAGAGGCGATGACGTAGAAGCTTCCAGTGTATGTGTGCAGCACCCAGAACTCTCCCTCTAATTCGATACGCAGGATGTCGGAGGTGCGAATCAGACGTCCATCGGCAAATCGCCCCCCGAGCGGATCCGCCCTGACATGCCGGTGCGTTACTCCCAGGCAGCAGCATGCCGCGATAAGGGCATCGGTGAGATAGGCCGTGACCGGCTTGCTGAAAGGGTATGCCTGAGCCTTGCGTAGCTGCTGCATATCCTCGGGAGATACTGGGCGCATTGCTGCTCCTCACAGATCAATGATCAAACCTGGGTTAAATCCCGTGTTCTCTCCGGGATAGCCGCGCGGATTGCAGGCAATGCGTGTGCCCAAATGCTGATAGTCGACAGCGGTATGGCAGTGACCATGCGCCCAGAGTGCTACTCGCTCCCCGCCCAGCAGCTCGGGCCATTCATTTGCGTAAGCCGCATCGAGATGGGTGCCTGAATAAGGACTATCTGCCAGTGAGCGCAGCAGTGGCGCGTGGTGAGTGATCACGACCGTTGGGCCTGGGAACGGCTTGGCTAATTGTCCTTCGAGCCACAGTCGTGTGGTAACCGACTCTTTTGCTTGATCCTCGGGCTTGAGACGCCGAAAGTTC
>JAIERD010000486.1 GCA_019747155.1 Pseudomonadaceae bacterium | reverse complement strand
TGTGACTGAGCTGGTCGAAGAAATCTCGGCCTCGGTACTGCGCAATCCAAATGCCTTGATCAGCTTGGCGCGGCTGAAAAATGCCGACGAATACACCTATATGCACTCGGTGGCGGTCTGCGCCCTGATGATCGCCCTGGCGCGTCAGTTGGGGCTGGCCGAGGTGCAGGTGCGTGATGCGGGAATGGCTGGCCTGCTGCATGACATCGGCAAAATGATGATCCCCGATGCCATCTTGAATAAGCCCGGTAAATTAACCGATGCCGAGTTCACGACCGTGCGCAGCCATCCCGAGGCCGGTAACGGCATCCTGCTCGACAGCCAAAATATCAGCGCCATGGTGCTGGATGTGTGCCTGCATCACCATGAAAAAGTCGATGGCAGTGGTTATCCGCACCGTTTGAAAGGCGATGAAATCAGCTTGTTCGCCAAAATGGGCGCGGTCTGCGATGTGTATGACGCGATCACTTCGGACCGCCCCTACAAGCGCGGCTGGGACCCGGCCGAGTCGATCCGCAAAATGGCCGAATGGAGCAAAGGGCATTTTGATGACGTGGTATTTAAGGCCTTCGTTAAGTCGGTGGGCATCTATCCCACTGGCTCACTGGTACGCCTGGAAAGCGGGCGGCTCGGGGTGGTGATGGACCAGCACGAAAGCTCGCTGCTGACGCCACGGGTCAAGGTGTTTTTCTCGGCTAAATCGAAAACCCCGCTGCCACAGCAAGTGATCGATCTGGCCAAGCTGGTGGGCCGCGAGAAGATTATCGGTCGCGAATCGCCAGAGGATTGGAACTTCCCCAATCTCGATGAGCTGTGGTCGGAGCTGCCGAAGCGCCGGGGCTCGCATTTCGATTGACGTCAGGCACAAGACATTCGGCGCCATTGCCGCCATCATTTAGCCACTGTGATTATGAAAGCGAGAACGGTGTGTTAAAGCGGATACCTGTTGCGGATGCCCGGGTTGGGATGTTTGTCCATGAGCTGTGTGGCTCCTGGATGGATCATTCGTTCTGGAAAGTAAAGTTTCTGCTCGACAGCGCCAAAGACTTGCAGCGCCTGCAAAACAGCGCCATCCGCGAATTGTGGATCGACACCGAGAAAGGTCTGGATGTGCCCGGTGGCGACAGCCATGCGCTGATTGAGGCGCGTACCAGTGCGCGGCTGTTGGCCGCCGAGCATGAGCTGCCGGGTAAGGCGCGCGCGCAACTGGCGGACGAAATGGGCCTGGCGCTGAAACTCAGCGCGCGCACTAAAGAGCGCCTGGTGGGGCTGTTCAGCGACATGCGCAGCGGTGCGCCGATCGACAGCGCCCAACTGGCGGGGCAGGTGGCGGAGATTAACCAGTCGCTGCAGCGCCATCCCCACGCCTTGATCAGCTTGGCCCGGCTGCGTTCGGCCGATGAATACCAATATATGCACGCCCTGGCGGTGTCGGCGCTGATGATCGCCTTGGCCCGTCAGCTCGGCATGGACGAGGCGCAAGTCAGCGAAGCCGGGGTGGCCGGTTTACTCCACGACATTGGCGAGGCGCTGATGCCGGCGGAGTTGCTCAACTGCCCGGGCAAGCTCAGCCGCATCGACTCGACGTTGCTGCGCGATCACCCGGCGCTGGGCGCGGAAACCCTTGAGAAACAAGGCCTCAGCCCGGCGCTGGTGGATGTGTGTCTGCATCACCATGAAAAACCCGATGGTAGCGGTTATCCCGAGCGCCTGGTCGGCGAGCAAATCAGCCAGCTGGCTAAGATGTGCGCGGTCTGCGATGTGTATGACGCCCTGACCTCCGACCGGCCTTACCAAAAAGGCCTGGACCCGGCCGCGGCGATGCGCAAGATGGCTGAGTGGTGCCCGGCGCAGTTCGACGAGCAGGTGTTTCGCGCCTTTGTGAAAACCCTTGGCATCTACCCGACCGGGGCGCTGGTGCGGCTCGAAAGTGGCAAGTTGGGCGTGGTGCTGGAGCAAAACGAGCACTCGCTGCTGACCCCCAAGGTCAAGGTGTTCTTCTCGGCTAGGTCGAAGTCGCCGATCGAGCAAGAGATTCTCGACCTCAGCAAGCTGGTCGGTCGCGAGCGCATAGTCGGTCGTGAGCCTCTGGAAGACTGGGGTTTTCGTAACCTTGAAGAACTCTGGTCGGGCGAGCGCAAAGGGCGTGCGACCCTGTTTGGTTGAGGTGTGGCCGCGCCGCTTTAATCCCGTCCATTTACGCTCGCGAGCCCCTTGAGGACTAGGGATTTCGCAATCTCGTAGAACTCTGCTCGGGAGAATGTAAAGGCCGTGCGATCTTGTTCACTTGAACTGTTGCGCACTTTTAGCCTCTTATCTTAGATGTGTAACCCGCGCGGGTTAACCCGCCCAACTACCTGCCGGTTCGGCGCTGATTTTTTTGGAGTACCTCGATGAAAGTATTACTGGCCTTATTAGCCCTGGTCGCCCTGCCGGCCCTCGCCGCCGAGCCAACCCTGTACGGCCGCTACGAAAAAATCGGCTTACCTGAACTCAAGCAAACCCTCAAAGCCAAGATGGACACCGGCGCCTATACCGCCTCTTTGTCGGCCCGCGATATTGAACTGTTCAAGCGCGATGGCGAGGAGTGGGTACGTTTTCGCCTGGCCGCCAAAGGCGTCGATGACACCCTCTACGAGCACCTGGTGGCACGCATCAGCAAAATCAAAAACCGCGCCGAAGAGAGCGACGATGAGGACGCGGTGGCCATCTCCAAGCGTCCGGTGATTGATCTGCAACTCTGCCTAGGTGATCAGTTGCGTACCGTTGAGGTCAATCTGGTCGACCGCAGCGGCTTCAACTATCCGCTGCTGATCGGCGCCAAAGCGTTGCGCGAACT
>JAIERD010000243.1 GCA_019747155.1 Pseudomonadaceae bacterium | reverse complement strand
TATGTGCGGCTGGTCAGCCGGCGTGGCGATGCGGTGGTGATGGTGCAGCTGACTCAGCGGGTTGGCCGCGACATGTTGTTTGTGCCTTTCCACTTTCACGATTGCGTTAACCGCCTGACCTTGGGCCTGCTCGACCCCCATTCACGCCAGCCAGCCTTCAAGCAAAACGCTGTGCGCGTGGAGCTGATCGACCAGCAAGAAGCAGCGCGTTTAAACCTCGAACGCCGTGCGTTCTGACCGGCCGGGAGCCAGATTATGTTGACTAAAGATTCTGAAAATACCCCGGCCGCCACCTGCGGCGAGCAGTGGCACAGCCCGATCCAGTTCGTGCCGGCCGCGAGCAGCAGCGACGCGAGCATCTGGGAAATACGCACCGAGGAGCAGCCCTATGCCTTCCTCAGTGATAAAGAGATTGCCGACGAAAACCGCTACGGACAGAAGATCGACCTGCTGGACTTGACCGAGCACAAGCTGCCGCTCGGTCGCTCGCTGTTTATCAACGAAAACCCGGCGGTCGGCAGCAACCCTAATCGCAACAAACAGCATGGGTTCTTCTTCACCGCCGACAACTGCATCGGTTGCCACGCCTGTGAAGCGGCCTGCAGCGAGAAAAACAACAATCCGCCGCACCTAGCGTTCCGCTCGGTGGGTTATGTCGAGGGCGGCAGCTACCCCGACTACAAACGCATGAACATCTCCATGGCCTGCAACCATTGCGATGACCCGGTGTGCCTGAAAGGCTGCCCGACCCGCGCCTACACCAAGCACGTTGAATACGGCGCGGTGCTGCAAGACCCGGAAACCTGCTTCGGCTGCGGCTACTGCACCTGGGTGTGCCCGTACAACGCGCCGCAACTGGACCCGGTTAAGGGCCAAGTATCCAAGTGCAATATGTGTGTCGATCGTTTGGAAGTGGGCCTCAAACCTGCGTGCGTGTCGGCCTGCGTCGGCAATGCGCTGGACTTTGGCGTGATCGAAAACATCCCGGCCAACCGCGAACAAGCGCGAGTGGAAATCCCCGGCTTCCCGTCGCCGGAAATCACCCAGCCGAACATTCGCTTCCAGCAGATCAAACAGCTGCCGGACGAAATGACCCGCACCGACTCCATGCCGGTCAAGTATCACAAAGACGCCAAGGGCCGTTATCGCCCGGCCATCGACCAGAAGCAGGGCAAGGCCAAACACTGGAACCTGGCCCGGTTAAGCTCGAAAGAAAACCCGCTGGTGCTCTTCACCCTGGCTACCCAAGCGGCAGCGGGGGCCTTTGCCTTGGCGTTTCTCGGAGCGCAGCTGGGCCTGCTGGAATTTTTGCGCTTTAGCCAGTCGCTGCTCTATGTGCCCCTGGCTGGCCTGTGCTTTTTGATGGTGGCCTTCGGCTTGTTTATGTCGACCATGCACCTGGGCAAACCTAAGCGTTTCTACCGGGGCTTTAACAACCTGCGCCATTCGCCGGTATCCCGGGAGGGCCTGGGCATCGCGATCTTTATGGCGACGCTGGGCCTGCATATCCTGTTTAGTTTGCCGGCCAATGGCTTGGTGCAGACGCTGTTCAGTTCGCTGTTTGGTACTGAGATTTCCAGCTTGATTGCGCCTGCTACTAGCGCCAGCTTGGCGACTGTTTTTGGTGCACTGGCGGTGCCGTCGAGCCTGATCGGCCTGTACTACATGAACCGTTGCTACCGGATCAAGGCGCGGCCGTTCTGGAATCACTGGCAGGTCGGCACGGCATTCTTCGGCAGCATGTTCTCGCTCGGTGCGCTGGTTAGCGCACTGGTGATGATCCCAACTTTGGCCCTGCTCGGTGAAAGCTACCAAGTGGCCCTGCAAGTCAGCGCTGGCGTGCTGACCCTTGGCTTGGCGATTGAGGCCATCGGCCACTGGGCGCATGCCAAGGCCATGGGCAGCGTCGAGAACGAAGGCGGCGCCTCGTACTACATCCAGAGCACCACCTTCGGCAAAACCTTTATTGCCCGTAACCTGCTGCTGGGCCTCAATCTGCTGCTGGCCAGCGGCTTGCTGGCTAGCCTGTTGCTGGTCGATAACGCCGGGCTGTTCAGCCTGCTCGGTTGGTTGCTGGTTGGCGGCGTACTGGTGCTGACCAGCCTGGTCAGCCGCGCACTGTTTTATGTACTGGTGATCCCAACCACCATGCCCGGCGCGTTCTTCTGGAAGAATAAAGGCTTCGAGCAGCACGCCTGCGACATCGGCCTGGCCAATATGCCGCAAGTGGGCGTGGCGCAGTTGCGGCATTGATCGACGGTCACGTGTCCGTTCACGATCTTGCTTTTGTAGGAGGGGCTTTAGCCGCGATGCTGTTGATGCAATCGCGGCTAAAGCCCCTCCTGCGGATTCTGCGCCAAACATGGATCGGCGCAGGACGTAGGGTGGGCTTCAGCCCACCGCCACGCCTATATGCTGGTGGGCTGAAGCCCACCCTACAGCCCCCCTGCGCTCTGGAAACTGACCATGCAGTTACAAGATTTACTGGGTAAAACCTGCGTCATCGGCCTGAGCTACTTCGACTTGGACGGCGCGCTGCTCAAGCAAAGCCAATGCTGCGGCACAGTCAGCCTGGTCGATAAGGAGCTGGGCATCTCGGTGCAGTTGCAGCACAGCGACCCGGCTGTGCTGCAGCCGATCTTTATCCTGCCGCCCAATCTGGACGCCTGGTTTCGCGCCGCCCCCGGCCATTACCGGCACGCCGAGAGCGGCATGGACATGCTCAATCCCGAGTTCCTGGTGACCTGGGACATCCACCGCACCCAAGGCAACGCCGCCGAAGGCCAGCATGAATGGTGGGAATGGGTAGCTAAT
>JAIERD010000197.1 GCA_019747155.1 Pseudomonadaceae bacterium | reverse complement strand
TTCGCCGACGAAATTAAAACCTTTATCGGCAGCGCCGATGCCTCGCTGGCCGAGTTCGTTGAGCCGCTTAAGGCGGCCATCAACAACCTCGACGAGCTGAGCGCTTGGCTGCTCAACAGCGCCAAGACCAACCCGAACGAAATCGGCGCGGCCTCGGTTGAGTACCTGCAAGTGTTCGGTTACACCGCCTACGCCTACATGTGGGCACTGATGGCCCGCACCGCACTGGCCAAGCAGAACCAGGACGAGTTCTACGTCAGCAAGCTTGGCACCGCGCGCTTCTACTTCGCCCGCCTGTTGCCGCGCATCCACTCCCTGACCGCCTCGGTCAAGGCTGGCAGCGAGTCGCTGTATCTGCTGGACGCCGCGCAGTTCTAAGCGGCACTGGGTAACAAAAAAGCCCCGGCCTAATCAGCCGGGGCTTTTTTTTGGCTATGTACCCGTTAAGTGTTGCGACCGTATTAACGGTCAAAACGCGAAACCTGTAGGCGCGAGCTTGCTCGCGATGCTTTTGCCGTCAGTGATTTCCGTCAGGCTGGCTTGGGCACCTTCGTCACCGACCGCAAGGCCGAGTCGTCTGAATATCGCCAGCGAAGTGCGCGCCCGTGGTCGAGGCGGTGCTGGTCGGATGAGCATCTGATCAGCTACGCGCGGCTGACTCATCCGGGGGATAGGTACAAGCTGCGCTCAAGCCTGAATCGGCGCGGCCGTTAGTCGCGCCGCAAAGTATAAGGCCCGCTCATAGCGTTGTTATGAACGGGCCTTTTTGCTGTCGCGTGGGGGCAGGCTGGGTCAGCCCTTGATCAGTAATTCGACCTGGCTTGGATCATCGATAAAGCGATTGCGGGTGCCTTGCAGGCTGAAGATTTTTTCGTTGCGGGCCTTCTCTTCTGCGTCTGGCGGGTCCATCTGGTGCCACTGTTTGAACATCTGCAACTGGCCGACAATCGGCAGGCCGTACTCGATGTGCATGTAAAAAATCGCCCGGGCGACATTGCCCTTGGCCTCGTCACGCGGCTCGATCAGCTGGTAGCTGGCCTTGAGGTTGCAGCCGATGTTGTCAAACTCGCTCGGCACCTCTGCGCCCAAATTGCCGAACTGGGCGCCGCGCCGGGCCAGCTCGATACGGGTCAACTCCGGGTAGAGGTTATGTAGATCGGAAAGCATAAAGAGGTATTGCGGATTGCTCTGCAAACACTGTTGGTCGGAGGTGCAGCGCAGCGCACTCTTGATTTGCTTGCTGCTGTAAACCGGGCTGGCCATCAGCGAGTTATGACTGCTGCTAAAGCTCTGCCCGCAATACAACGAGTTGCCACCGGCGGGATAGAGTTCACCCCAGAACAGTTCTCCGCTGCTGGCCTTGGGGCTCTCCAGCTGGTTTTGGCCGCCCGCCTGGACGGGAATTGCGGCCAGGCAGCTAAGGGCAATAACAACTGCACGCATGGTTCTAACCCCGTGGTCGTGTGGTCACGACCGATTATTTTGTAGGACAAATCAAGTTTAACAAGACGGACGTCCCAAAATAAACCTGAACTGATGATGGGTCGGCTGCTTGTAGGCTTTGGCTTACACGCAGTGCCGTTGATCGGCGCTTACCCCATGGGCTGCGCTTGGCTATTCTGTTGCCCAAGGACGCAAGGATGCTGCGCAGGACGCGCAAGTAACTAACAGGGATGCGTAGGAGTTCCGCCAGGAAGGCGGTTAGATCACGGATGTCAGGATGTAAAACAAAACCCCGCCTCGGCGGGGTTTTGTTGTTTCTGCGGCTGACTAAATCGCGTTCTAGCTAGTCGTTACGCAGCGCCGCTTGTTTGCGGCAGGCTGCGCCAAAGGCTTGGAATAAACGCATCGAATGCGGATTTTGCGCGGCCTGCCATTCCGGATGCCATTGCACGCCGAGCGTGAACTGCGGCTGGTCTGGCAGGTGAATGGCTTCGATCACGCCATCTTCGGCGTGAGCCAGGGCTTGCAGACCTTTACCAAGGGTTTTGATGCCTTGGCCGTGCAGCGAGTTGACCGGAATTTCTTCCTGGCCCATGAGTTCAGCCAGCCAGGTATTGGGCACCAGGCGCACGGCATGAATATCGGCGTACTGCTCGGCAGGCGGCGTGCTGTCGTCTTCGCGGTGGTCGTTGAGGCCATCAACCTCGTAGAGCTTTTGATGCATGTCGCCACCCAGCGCCACATTGAGCTCCTGCATGCCACGGCAAATGCCGAACAATGGCAAGCCCTTGGCTAGCGCTGCGCGAATCAGCGGCAGGTCGAACTGGTCGCGGTCTTGGTCCTGGGCTTTGTCTGGGGTCAGGTTTTCTTGGCCGTAGAGCGTTGGATCTATGTTACTGCCGGCGCCGGTGACGTAGACACCGTCGACCATTGACAGGTATTGCTCGAGGTCCGCAGTGCCGAAGCAAGTGGGTGCCAGCAGAGGCACGCAACCTGCAAACTCGACCAGCGGGCTCATGTATTTTTTGGTCATTACTTGGTAGTCATGGCCTTTGCGCTCTTGAGCGCCCATGGACATCAGTACGACCGGTTTTCGCTTAGGGTGTTGGGTGTTGCCAGTGTTGTTGTTAGACATATGTCACCTTGAGGCAAGCCGGCGCTTGCCGTTTTTGTGCAGCCAGGGCCAGTGCTGCTGTGACCCTGACTGTTGTAGCGGTTCTGCCTAGCTCACTGAGCGCGCCGCAACGTGAGCGTTATAGCCTTATGTAGCGGCGTTGGTCAGATGGCTGTTGCTGCGACTGGCGCAGGCTTGGGGAGAGGCATAACCGTGCCTCAGTGTGCCTTGGCTGTAAAATATGTCAAAC
>JAIERD010000164.1 GCA_019747155.1 Pseudomonadaceae bacterium | reverse complement strand
TGCCGCGGCTTTGCAGCGCCAGCGCATCGAGATTGCTGGCCAGCCCCAGACTCTGCTGATTGCCGGCCTGCAACAACGCGCGGTGTTCATCGACCTGACCGCGCACGGTGGCCACCGCTGCGGCAATTGCCGCCACCACCTGGGTGATCTCGGCGGCGGTCTGGCTGGTGGCCTGGGCGAGATGCCGCACTTCATCGGCCACCACGGCAAAACCTCGGCCCTGCTCGCCGGCCCGCGCGGCCTCGATAGAGGCATTCAGGGCCAGCAGTTGGGTCTGCTTGGCTAAGCCCTGAATACTGGCGACGGCGCGCTCCACTGCCTCGGTGCGCAACAGCAGCTCACCGACCGCCACGCCGGTGCGGCCCAGGCTTTGCCCAATGTCGTGCAGGGCGCCGCCCACTTTTTGGGCGTCCTGGCAGCCGGCCTCGCTTTTTTGGTGCGTCTCGCCGAAAGCGTGCAGGGCGTGGTCGGCCAGGCTGCGGATATGCAGCAGGGTCTGGCTGATTTGCTCGCTGGCGGCGGCGATCATATTCACCCGCAGGCTCTGCTGACTGCTTTGCTGCTCGGTGTGTTCGGCCATGCGCTCCAGGGCCTGACTGGCAAATTGCACCTCACTGCGCAGGCGCTCGGCCAGGCGTTGCTGGTCACGGCAACGGACCAGCAGTTCTTCGCCGTCGGCCGGGCTGCCCAGCGTGGCGGCCAGCAACTGCAGGCTGTGCTGCAAGGGCGCGGTGTGTCGCCGCCAGCAGCGCTGCAGGGCGACGCTCAAATACAGGCTGAGCACCAGCGCGGCGATTGCGCCTTGCTGGTGTTGCGCCAGCGCCAGCCCCACGGCGAGGGTCGCCAGCAACGCCGGGACTGCCGCGCGTAAAGGCCCGCAGCGGTTGAGCAAAAGGATTCCAAATTCCCACATGAGACTCTTCCTGGCAGCACCGATAGAACTCGGCGACTCCTGCTTGATAGCAAGATGCTGGCCAGTGCGGCGTGGCGCGCCATGCTGCCGTCGGTCGTGGACACTCACGCCGGCCGGGTGAGCGGTTAGAATGGCGATCTCCGTGCCCTGTGTGGAATTCGTCGATGCTCAATGCCCGCTTGCTGCGTCTGGACGACCAGGCCCATGAACACGCTCACGACTATCACCAGTTGATTCTGTCGCTGGCCGGGCGTGCCGAGTTTGAGGTTAACGGGCGTGGCGGCGAGGTGTGTCGGATGCGCGCCTGTTTGGTGCCGGGGGACGCCGAGCATCAGTTCGCCGGGGTCGGTGACAACCGCATGCTGATCCTCGATCTCAATGAGCAAGACACCCCCGAGGCCGATCTGGCGCTGCTCGCCGAACTATTTGAGACCCCGCGCTATCCGGCGCTGGACGCCGATTTTCAAAACCTGTTGAGCTATGCCGGCGCTGAACTGGCGCGCTTTGGCAGCGACCCGCATCTGTCCCGCGCCCTCGGTGGCGTATTGCTGCGCGCCTTGCACCTGCGCCTGTTCGGCGTGCAGAGCCGCAGCCTGACCGGCGCACTCGACATTGAGCGACTGGATGCCTACATCCTCGAACACCTGGCGCGGCGCATCAGCGTGGCCGAACTGGCCAACGTCGCCTGCCTGAGCCCCAGTCACTTTCACGCCCAATTTAAAGACAGCGTCGGCTTAACGCCCCATCAATACCTGCTCAAAGCCCGCCTCGACCGCGCCAGCCGCCTGCTGCAAAACAGCCCGCTGCCACTGGTGCGCATCGCCGAAGAGTGCGGCTTCTCCAGCCAGAGCGCCCTGACCACGGCGCTGCGCCGTTACTTGGGCCTGACCCCCAAGCGGCTGCGCAATCATTTGTAGGCGGTACTCGCCGCAGGCAGTACGGCATGTTCGAGGTTTGTTGGCGGACTGTTCGCTGTGCTCCTGAGTCCGCCCTACGTCAGCCCGTCTGTCCTACTTAGATCACCGATCAAGCTCTCCTTGTAGGAGCGGCTTTAGCCGCGATCAGAACTCCAGGCCAGCGCCAGGCTCTCGGTCTTGCGCTGTGCTTCAAGGTCCTTTCGCGGATAAATCCGCTCCTACAGTGCGGACAGTTGAAGGTTGCGGGGCTGTTGGTCGGGCTGTTGTAGGAGGGGCTTTAGCCGCGAATTGCCGCGCTGCATGCCTCAAACAAGCGTTTAGCGAAAGTTCCCGCTATCAGAGCTTTTGGCAAAAACTCCAGAGCTTTGCGCAAGAAGCCGTCATGGCTCTGTCACTAAAGTCAGTCATCCCGCTACGCCGCGTGCATAGAGCCAATGGTTCTTGCGTTGTCGTGGCCATGGGCTAGACCAACAACAATGACTCCATAAGAGGAAAGGCGTGATGTTTATAGCCAGCCACGTCTTGCAGGGCGACGTTCTTACCCAGACTGCCGCCGAGTTCTTCCCCGTCATCAGCGCTAATTACAGCGTCGACGAGGCAGCTTACCTAACTGAGCTATTACAGCTCGCCGACCCCGGTGACACCGGTATTGCCGCTATCCGCAGCAGTGCCCGCACGCTGATTGAAGATGTGCGCAGCCGGGACAATGCCGTCGATACCCTCGACGCACTCTTACGTCAGTACAGCCTCGACACCCAGGAAGGGCTGATGCTCATGTGCCTGGCCGAGGCTTTGCTGCGGGTGCCGGACGCCGCCACCGCCGATGCGCTGATTCGCGACAAGCTCAGCGCCGCCGAGTGGGAACGTCACCTGGGCCAGAGCGACAGCGTGCTGGTCAATTTTGCCGCCTGGGGTCTGGTGCTGACCGGCAAGGTGGTCGACCCGCAAACCGCCGATGGCCGGCCGAAAAACGT
>JAIERD010000358.1 GCA_019747155.1 Pseudomonadaceae bacterium | reverse complement strand
GCTGGCCGATCCACTCACCAATCGGTGAGCGGGGAATCAACACCCGCTCATCGACCACAAAAGGCATGCCGCAAAACCAGGCTTCGCCCAACAGGTAAGCCGTCGGCACGCGGTCTTCGATACGGCGGCGCAGCAACTCTTGCAAATGCGCCTGCTCATTGGCCTCCAAACGACAATCCAGGTAGCTGTCGGCGATCTCCCACGGCAGGTGCAAAGCGCCCAGCACCAATTGCCGCGCCTCGTCCCAGGCATTGTCGGTGCCATGCCCGAAAAACAAATCGGCATCATGAAAACGGCTGACGGCCCAACGAATGTGGTCACGCAGGGTACGCAGGCGAGAGTCGGTCACGGCAAAGTCCTCCAAAACGGGAGGCGATTTTAGGCGCAACAGCACCGCGCTGGCGAGCACCAGCGACAAGTTGAACAGAGAGCAACAGCGCCATGACAAACGCGGCACAAATCCCCCCCCGCCGATTTATGCCGCGCCAAGACTTGAACCATCTGCGCCTCAGACACTCACACTCCTGTTAAAGCCCAGGAACAGCCCATGAAGCGCAACAAAGGTTTTGATCCCCGCCGGCTACGCTCACGAACCCCGGTGCGTTGGCGCTGGCGACTGGCAATAGGGCTGGCCACCAGCCTGTGTGGCATTGCCCTACTGCTGCTAATGACCGGCATCGCCAGCTTACTCGGGCAACCCGCCAGCCTGGCGCAACTGAGCCATGGCGGCGCACTCAGCCTGCTCGGCGCCGGGGTCAGTTTGTTTTGGCTCGGTCTTTGGGCACGCCGCCGTTGCCGCGCTCGCCAACACCAACCTGGCCTGAGCCTGGCACGCCACCTGCTAAAAAAGCCCGATTAATACGTCGGAGTGGGCTGTCAGCCCACACACAACCGCAACCAGGCATGTCGTCGCGCCGAATTAGCTCCGCCTGCTGGTAAACTAGCCGGCCTTGGTGGAGGCCCTATGCAAGACGATGACCTGAACCTATTCAAATCTGCGACCCAGGGCGTTAAGCCGATCAGCCATGATCGCGCCGAGATTGGCAAAACCAAAGCCGATCGCCAGCAACTGGCCAAGCGCAGGCAAGCCGCTACGGTGCGGGTTGAGAACATCACCATCGACGGTTTGTCGGACTTATTCGTGATCGACGTAACCGCCGAAGAGGAGCTTTACTGGGCCCGTGACGGCGTGCAAGAAGGCCAGATGCGCAAACTCAAAGCCGGGCAGATTGCCTTTGAAGGCAGCCTCGACCTGCACGGCATGAGCGTCGAAAAAGCCCGCGAAACCCTCTGGGCCTTCCTGGCCGAGGCCGCCAAGTTTGAAATTCGTTGTGTGCGCATTACCCATGGCAAGGCCGCGCGCCTGGATGGCAAACGACCGCTGATCAAGAGCCACGTCAACACCTGGCTGCGCCAGCATGCGCAAGTGCTCGGTTTCACCTCCTGCATCGCCAAACACGGCGGCAGCGGCGCGCTCTATGCCATGCTCAAACGCACCATGCTGGAGGGCCGCGACGAGTAAATCGGCCCTGGCCACGGTACTTCACACACAATCACCGGCAGCAACAGCCAACCGACCTAAGTGTTGCCCGCCACACACAGCACTAATCACCCGCACGCTCGTCGGTTAAAAGCCACCGCACGGGTTGCCAGCCGTCGCACCGCCACCTACCCTGCGCGTCTGCACTACCTACTGGAAAGACCATGTCTCTGGAACAAAACTACAGCTCGATTTTGACCCAACTCGGCGAAGACGCCAGCCGCGAAGGCCTGCTCGATACGCCTAAACGCGCCGCCAAAGCCATGCAGTACCTGTGCCGTGGCTACCAGCAAAGCCTCGATGAACTGGTTAACGGCGCCCTGTTCGCCTCCGACAACAGCGAGATGGTGCTGGTCAAAAATATCGAGCTGTATTCACTCTGCGAACACCATCTGTTGCCTTTTATCGGTAAGGCACATGTCGCCTATATCCCCAGCGGCAAGGTGTTGGGCTTATCGAAGGTCGCACGGATCGTCGATATGTATGCGCGCCGCCTGCAGATCCAGGAAAACCTCAGCCGGCAAATCGCCGAAGCCATCCAGCAGGTGACCGGCGCCCTCGGGGTGGCCGTAGTGATCGAGGCGCAGCACATGTGCATGATGATGCGCGGCGTCGAGAAGCAAAATTCCTCGATGGTCACCTCGGTGATGCTCGGCGAGTTTCGCGACAACGCCGCAACCCGCAGCGAGTTCCTTAGCCTGATCCGCTAAAACATCGGCTCTGCAAAAACCGGCTGCGGCCGGTTTTTTTTATTGGCCCTGCACCAGCTACGTGTTGAGTGCAAAACGTAGGGTGGGCTTTAGCCCACCAAGCCCCTTATCCAGCGCTGGTGGGCTAAAGCCCACCCTACAAAACAGGGCACGCAACACCGGACGTCGCCCGCACTTAAGCCAACAAGCCTTAGGCGTCAGCTTCAGGTAAGCTGCCGGCCACTTTTTATCCATCCAGGATGCTGCCCGTGCTGCTCAAAGCCTTACGAATTGGTCTCGGCCAACTGATCATCTTTATCGATTTCATCACCCGCCCACGGCCAATGCAGCGCACCGCAGAGGCGCAGGCACAGGTCGAACAAGCCACCGCTAGTCTGTCGCTGTATCAGTTCCGCGCCTGCCCGTTTTGCGTGCGCACCCGCCGCACCATTCGTCAGCTCAACCTGCCGATCAAACTGCAGGACGCAATGCACGATCCGGTCGCGCGACAAGCGCTGCAAGACCAGGGCGGCGCGATCAAAGTGCCGTGCCTGCGCATCGATGAAAACGGC
>JAIERD010000309.1 GCA_019747155.1 Pseudomonadaceae bacterium | reverse complement strand
GGCCGACCCACAGGCGCGCAGCGATGCCGCCCGTGAGCTGACCCGGCATGGCCGCCAGGAGGTGCTGCAGAGCGCCGCACACTTGGTCGGCCGGCCACTGACGGCGATTCTTGCCAGCCCCTATGTGCGCGCCCAGCAAACCGCCGAGTTAGTGCGTGAAACCCTGGGTTTTACCGCGCCCATAGTCAGCGTGCCCTGGCTAACCCCCGACGGCGATTTGGCTGAAGCATTGCGCTATCTGGACGCCCAGGTTGATCAGGAATTAGTACTGGTCACCCATCAACCCTTGGTTGGCGAGTTGGCCAGCCTGCTGTTGCATGGTCACCGCCAGGAACCTGTGCCGATGAAAACCGCCAGCCTGGCCGAGCTGGATGGCGAGTTTGCACTGGCCGGTTCGATGTGGCTGACCAGTCTGCGGCATCCCTAGCCCGCTCGCGCCGGGCTGAAACATTTCTTAACTTGCGCCACCTGTTTGTGCATGGTTTAGTAAACCAAGCAAGTGCTTGGTTTGTCCCTCTATTCCAAAAAACACAACAAGGAGGCTGCCCGTTATGACTGCTGTCCGTTTGCCACTCGATGCGTTCTTCCAGCGCGAAGCCCGTCACCCGAATAAACGCTACCTGCTGCAACCCCTGCCAGGGGGCCAGATAGAAGAGCTGAGCTGGGCGGAGGTTGGCGACCAAGCACGACGGGCGGCAAATTGGCTGCGGGCGCTGGAGCTGGCGCCGGGCAGTCGCATTGCGATTATCTCCAAGAACTGCGCGCACTGGATCATCACCGACCTGGCGATCTGGATGGCCGGCCACGTGTCTGTGCCGCTCTATCCCAATCTGGGCGCCGACTCGGTGCGCCAGGTGCTGGAGCATTCGGAGGCGGCGGTGGTGTTCGTTGGCAAGCTCGACGACTGGCCTGCGATGGCCCCGGGAATTCCTGAGGGGATTCCTTGCGTGGGCTTGCCGCTGCGCCCGGCCGGTCGCTTCGATCAGCTCTGGAGTGACCTGCAAGCCTGCACGCCGATTCAAGACACCCCTAAGCCTGCGGCCGATCAACTGGCCACCATCATTTACACCTCTGGCACCACCGGCACGCCGAAAGGGGTGATGCACAATTTCAGTAATTTTGCCTTTGGTGCCAGCCGTGGTCTTGAGCTGTTTGGGGTGGGCGAAGAGGATCGGATGCTCTCCTATCTGCCGCTTTGCCACGTAGCCGAGCGGATGTTTGTCGAGATGGTCTCCTTCTACGGCGGCTCAACGGTGTTCTTTGCCGACAGCCTGGAGACCTTTCTCGAAGACCTTAAGCGCGCGCGGCCGACGGTGATGTTCGGTGTGCCGCGAATCTGGACCAAGTTCCAGATGGGGGTGTATGCAAAAATGCCGGCAGCGCGGCTCGATCGTTTGCTGAAATTGCCCCTGATTGGTCGCCTGGTCGGCCGCAAAGTGCTCACCGGTTTGGGTCTGGATGCTGTGCGTTATGCCTTGTGCGGCGCAGCGCCAGTGCCTGATGCCTTGCTCAAGTGGTATCAGCGCTTGGGTCTGGACCTGTTCGAGGTGTATGGCATGACCGAGAATTGCGGTTATTCCCACGTCTGCCGGCCGGGTAAGCGCCGCCATGGCTGGATCGGTCAGCCGTGCACCGATGTCGAGGTGCGGATTGCCGACACCGGCGAGGTGCAGGTGCGCAGTGGCGCCACCATGCAGGGTTATTACCTGGAGCCGGAGAAAACCGCCGAGACCCTGACTGCCGACGGCTTTCTGCGCACCGGCGACAAGGGGGAGCAAGACGCCGAGGGCAATTTGCGCCTGACCGGGCGGATCAAAGAAATCTTCAAAACCAGTAAGGGCAAATACGTGGCCCCGGCGCCGATTGAGAATCTGCTGGGGGCACACTCGAAAATCGAGCAGGTGTGCGTGGTCGGCGATGGTATGCCGCAGCCAATGGCGCTTTGTGTGCTGTCTGATGGCGCCCGTAAAGAGCTGGCCAATGGCACTCGCGTTGAGCTGGAGGGCAGCCTGAAGGCGTTGCTGGAAGCGGTTAATGCACAGCTCGACAAACATGAGCGCTTGCTCGGCATAGTGTTGGTCAAGGATATCTGGGCTATCGAGAATGGTTTTCTAACCCCAACCCTAAAAATCAAACGCAGCGTGGTGGAGGGCGCCTATTCAGCGAATTTCACTGGCTGGATGGAGCGCCGCGAACCGGTGCTTTGGCACGAATAGAGGTCTCACCATGAGCATTTTAAAAATCTAAAAATCAACCGCAGTGTGGTGCAAGGCGTCTATCTATAGGGCGGCGAATTTCACTGGTTGGATGGAGCGCCGCGAGCCGGTGCTCTGGCACGAATAAGGAGTCCTGCAATGAGCATCTGGTTACGTCAACCGGACCTAGCGGCGCTGAACGCGCTGTCGCCTAATACCATCGTCGGTTTGCTGGATATTCGCTTCGAGTCTTTCGATGAGGACTCACTGACCGCCAGCATGGTGGTCGATGCCCGCACCCATCAGCCCTATGGTTTGTTGCACGGTGGCGCCTCGGTGGTGCTGGCCGAAACCCTCGGTTCTATGGCCAGCTACCTGTGCATCGACAGCAGCCAATATTACTGCGTTGGCCTTGAGGTGAACGCCAACCACCTGCGAGGTTTGCGCAGCGGGCGGGTCACTGCGGTGGCGCGGCCGCTGCATCTGGGCCGCACCACGCAGGTCTGGGATATTCGTTTGAGCGGTGAGGACGGCAAGCTCAGCTGTGTCTCGCGCCTGACCAT
>JAIERD010000568.1 GCA_019747155.1 Pseudomonadaceae bacterium | reverse complement strand
CTCTGCACTGCCCTGCTCTGGCAGCACCCAAGCCTGGCGATGCTGCTGTTTTGGTGGTTAAAGCCGCTGTATGAACGATTGCCGCTGCATATTCTGTCCCAGGCTTTATTTGGCGCCACGCCAAGCCTCAAACAAGCCTTCCAGGCCTTACCGCGCTTGCTTAAACCGCAACTGCTGGCCAGCCTGACCTGGCGCCGCCTAAGCGTCACCCGCAGTTTTGACCTGCCGGTGCTGCAGCTCGAAGGCTTGAGTGGCCAAGCCCGTAGCCAGCGCTTGATGGTGCTAGGCCAGCGCGATACCGGCCCTGCCACCTGGCTGACCATAGTCGGCGTACACATCGAAACCGCGCTGTATTTCGGCATGTTCAGCCTGTTGTATTTGTTGCTACCCCAGCAGCTAAAAACCGACTGGGACTGGAGCCAACTGATGGCGCCAGAGGGTGACGTCAGCTTGTCGATGCAGCACCTGTACAACCTGTTTTATGCGTTGCTGCTGATTGTCTGGGAGCCGATTTACGTCGCCTGCGGCTTTAGCCTTTATCTCAATCGGCGCAGCGCCCTGGAAGCCTGGGATCTGGAACTGGCCTTTCGCCGCCTGCGCCAGCGCCTGAGCGGGCTGAGTTATGTACTGCTGCTGGCTTGCGGCCTGTTTTTTCTACAACCGCCGCCTGCCGCGTGGGCCGCACCGGCAACTGGCAGTTGCCCGATCCCGCAGTTTGACCCGGCCGGACCCGAAGCCGAACGCCTGCTCAAACAGCCGCTGAACAGCAAGGCCGCGCAAGACAGCATCAGCCAACTGCTCGACCAGCCGCCGTTTGAAAATCGCCAGACAGTTACCCGCTGGAAGTTTGGTGAACCGGCTAAAGCGAAGAAAACCAGCGATGCCGAGGCGAAAAGCCTGGCCGCGAAAATCAAAAAACTGTTGGAGCAACTTGGTCTGATCAATAACTTCGAACAACTGGCGATCATCGTCGAAGTTATTTTGTGGACCGCACTGCTTAGCCTTCTGACGCTCTTGGCCTGGCGCTATCGCGAGTGGCTACGCACCTTTGGCGGGCGATTAAAGCTGCCACAAAAACGCCAGAAACTTGCCCCGACTCAGCTGTTCGGTCTGGAGGTAGCACCCGAAAGCCTGCCCGACGACATCGCCAGCGCCGCCGAACAACTCTGGGCCGAGCAACCCCGCGAAGCCCTTGGCCTGCTCTATCGCGCCCTGCTCAGCCGCCTGCTGCATGACTATCGACTGGCCCTCAAAAGCTCACACACCGAGGGCGAGGTACTGCAATTGGCCGAGCAGTTGCAACTGGCCGAACTCAGTCGCTTCGCCCAGGTGCTGACCCGGCATTGGCAGAACCTTGCCTATGGCCATCAACTGCCGCCGGCCAGCCTCAAACGCGGGCTCTGTGAAGGCTGGCGCCGGTTGTTTAACCCATCAGCAGTTAATCCGCAGGTGAGCCAATGAGTCGGCGCACTGGGTTTTTCCTCGGCGCGGGCCTCTTCCTGCTCCTTGCCCTGCTCGGCATCTACCTGCTGAGCATTGCCACGCCCTACCAGAAGGTCATCAAACACGGGCCGGCGCCAGAGGCGCAGGGCAATCCGTATCTGGCCGCCGAGCACTTCCTCGCCAAGCAAGGTCGCAAGGTGCAGCGCGCCGACAGCCTGCAAGTGCTGGCAACCCTGCCCAGCAAGGGTCAAACCCTGGTCATGCTCGGCTCGCGCGAATACCTGACCCCCAAACAAACCGAGCGCCTAAGCCAGTGGATGACACAGGGTGGCCACCTGATCGTCATCGCCGAACGCCTGTGGGACAAAGACGATCAAGCCAGCGGCGACCTGCTGCTGGACCCGCTCGGCATCGAACAGCATATGAGCGAAGACTTAGGCGAAGAAGACCAAGAAGCCAAAAAAGTCGACGGGGAAACGCCGGACAAGCCCAGCGAAGAGCCAGCAAAGCCTGCGACTGACGAAACCGCCGCCACGTCCGACAACGACAACGAGGACCCACTTGAGGCGGATAACGATCAGGCCAAAGAGCAAAAAACAGACGATAAACCGCGCTATCCAGAACTGACCCAGCTGTATCTGGAAAACGAAGACGCGCCGGCCTATATCGACTTTGATACAGACTTTCACCTCAACGACGGCAAAGACCTCGCCCATGCCTGGGCCAACAGCGCCGACAGCACCCACATGCTGCAACTCGATCAGGGCGAAGGCTTGCTCACCGTGCTGACCGACAGTTGGATTTGGCAAAACGCCAACATTGGCGATTACGACAATGCCTGGCTGCTCTGGTACCTGACCCAAGACAGCCAGGTCACCCTGCTCTACCGCACCGACCGTGATGATCTGTTCAGCCTGTTGCTCAAGCACTTTCCGCAGGCGCTGGTGGCGCTGGCCCTATTGATCGCTGCCGGCTTGTGGGCGGCCGGGTTGCGTCAAGGTCCGTTGCAATTGCCGATTAATCGCGCCCGTCGGCAACTGCAAGAACACCTGCGCAGCAGCGCCGACTTTCAACTCCGACATGCCGGCCAGCGCAGCTTGCTGCAAGCCTTGCAACGCGACATTCAACGCCGCGCCCGCCGCCGCCATCCCGGTTTCGAACGCTTAGGCGTCGCCGAGCAATGGCAGGCGCTCGGTCGCTTGACGCGCCTGCCACCCGGCGCCATCAGCCAGGCCATGCGCCCACAACCCGAACAACGGCTATCCGCCAGCGAATTCACCCGCCAGGTTGCCCACCTGCAA
>JAIERD010000549.1 GCA_019747155.1 Pseudomonadaceae bacterium | reverse complement strand
AGTCGTGCTGATTCGACCTGTTTGCATCCAGTTTTGGGAATCGATCAGCTTGTGCAAGCGGAAGGCTGACGCCTTGAAAACCCATTGTCCGGACTGGGAGTGGTACTGCTCCAGGGGCAAGTCGTAATGATGGTCGCGGGGGTTGATACCGTCGCCCAACTCCCCGCGAACCTCATTGACACGCATGGCGCCGAGCAACGCATCAAGATGAAACAAGTCGCCTGGCTCCACCATCGGGGTGCTCAGGCTGATCGTGACCTTCAAAAACTCCATCAGGCCTCCTTGGTGCGAGCCGCGAACTGCTCGAACTCGACACTCGTCATGCTGTCCAGCGCCTCTGCAATGGCATCGAAATACTGCTCAGTGCCTTGGCCTGAAACGCCGCTTTGAGTCCAGGCGCTCTCGCCGTTGAGGAATACGCCCTCGATCGCAAAGCGTCCGTAGTCCTTCGCATGACCGCCCGCGAGGCGCTGGTTTGCCAGTGTATTGAGCGCCAGCAGGATAAGGCCAATCTGAGCATCGGTCGGGCGATCCACGCTGATGCGCCACAGCCATTTCACGCCAGGGATGACCACTTCGTGAGCGTTGAACGCCTTCAGGCCGCGGGCACTGTCTTCTACCGAGTCTTCGGTGGCCACATCGGGGCCGGAGGCCTTTGTTTTTTTCGCCTTGGTGGTCGTCAGCAGGGCGGTGATCCAGTTGTTCACGGCCTGTGTTTCGCCCTCAATCACCGCCGCATCATCGGCGCTGCCCAGTGCCAGAATGGGGTCGTTGCGGCGTGTCCAGACGACCTCGGTGATGTTGCCCTTGATCGACTCGTTGATGTAGTCGGTTCCGATTGTGCGCAGCGAATGCTGGTGGATCGGGTACAGGGTATCAACCATCAGCCGCCCTTCGAGCATGCGTGGGCCGCCGCCAAACAGGCCCAGGAATGGGTGAGCGCGCATCGTGACGATTTCATCGAATGAACTCGGCACACCATCCGGGTTGCCGGTGGAGTTGCCGGCGTAGGCCGTTGCATAAGCCCCAATGCTCAGCTGCCCAGACTTTGCCATCAGGGCGGGTTCGATCACGTCCTTCAGCATGGTGCGGCGCAGCAAACTGCGCATGGTGTTGCCGGGAACAACTGGCAGCGAAATGGCCTTGGCCCCGCCGTCGTCGGTATCGGCCACCACCTTCATGGTGCGGGCGCGGGTAAACGGGAAGCGCGAGCCACCAAGTGGGGGGTTGATGGTGCCGTCCAGTCCAATGTAGTTGCTACCTGGTGCGGCCGAGAAAACTGGGGTGATGCTGCGGATGACGATTTCAATCTGCATGGTGTGGCTCCGACTTATAACTTTTCGAGAATTTTGGCGGTGATGCACTCGGGTTGCTCGGGTTGCGGCCGTTTCGAGTGCATGACGTAGGCGAGCGCCCAGCGCTCACCTGGTGTGATGTTCAACAGGAATTGCTGATCGGCCTCGCTCAGAAGTTCGCGTCCAGTCTTTGTGAGCGAGCCATGGCCTGGGTCATTTGCTTTGCGGTCGACAAAGAGGGGGGTTGTCCACTTCTTGCGGCCTTCGTTCATTCGCTCAGCGATCTCAATCGCTTGCCGAATGACTTCGGGGCGAACCACAAACAGATGGTTGCCGTAGCGAATCTGAATCCGCCGGTTATCCAGCGTGACCGGAGTGCGCCAGCTCAAGTGCTGCAACGTCGATGACAAGTGCATCGCGAAGAAAGGCGCCGGCGGCGGGGTGGTGAACAGCCAGGCCTTGTGGATGTCCTTGCTTATCGGGAAAACCCCTTCGCGGGTGATCACTGAGTAGCCAAGACCGAAGAGCATCATCTTCTTGCGCAGGATCAGGCATCGCCAGCAGATGCAGCGCGATGTTGATGCCAAGCTGCGGGTATCGCTGAAGAACGCGCCGACGCTGGAAGGCGAATAGAGATCGCCGCGCTCAATCGGGCGGGCGCAGTGGCTGCACGCCACCGGGTCGGCATTCCAAGTGAGCAGGCCATTGTCCGGCTCAAGCTTGAATACCTGGTCTACGACATCACTCGGGAATCGCATCTTTGGCCCCCGACAGCTGATGAGTCGCATTGAAGTGGCCGTAACCCTTGCTCAGCATGAAACCAGCCGTCCAGATCCCGCCAAGCCGTGCGTTCACATCGAACACGGCATCGCGCAGACCGAGGTGGGCCACTTTGGCTTGGGGGTTTTGCTTCGCCGCGAAGCTGCCGGCCGCACCCATGAACTCAACGGTGAGGCTGGCAGGCAGCTCAAGTCCCACGGCCTCAGCCTGGCGCTGGAGTGACCGCAAGAACAGACCTTCGAGGTGGGCTTTACCGGATTCCGGGTTCACCAGCCGCGCGGCGTGGTGGGTCTTCTTCTGCACGACCATGCGCGGGAGTGTGTAGCGGAGCGCATAAGGTCGAAGCTCGACCGACAACGAATGATCCTTGCCTTCGGCTTGGATGATTCGACCGGGGAAGTGGCGCGTCAATGCCGCGTGAATCAGCGGCACAACGTCGCCGACGATGGCAGCGCCAGCGGCGCCAAAGCCGAGCAAGCTAAATCCGTTGGCCGCACCACCGAACTGAACGAGCGGGAATTCCGAGCGTGAGGTGCTGGTGCCAGGGATGTAGTTCATGAGCGAGGCTGTAAGCCCCGGCTGAACGCCGTCCATCAATTCAGCAATCATGGCCCTGGCCCGGTCGGGGAAGAGGCGCTCGCCGATGTCAAAAATTACC
>JAIERD010000320.1 GCA_019747155.1 Pseudomonadaceae bacterium | reverse complement strand
CGGCAGCATGTTGCGATAGCGGTACTCGATATGGCTGTGCAAGCCTTGTATTGCACCCGCTTGAGCGAAGGCCAACACACCCAGCGTGCTGCGGCGGGTTCGCGCCTCGGTGCCGGGCAGATACGCCTCAATGTCGCTGGCGACCTGCTGGCGGTTTTCTTCAAGGGTTGGCAGATAAAACGGCATTACAGAGCCTCCCACAAAGTGTCGAATTGATGGTTTTCGCTGCGGCCGTCACGGCGTGAGATGGCCACGGCAAGATTCAGCGTCCCGCGCTTGGGCACGCTGGCGGTCACGTCAACGCGGGCGGCAATGCCGTCCTCCAGCGTCCAGGTGATGCTCTCTTTGCCGTACTCACGGGCACGGCGCAGGGTCTCGCTGATTTCCTTTTCACGGCTTAGCAGCCACAGACGTGAGCCGATTTGGTCGCCGAGCACATTCGGCCAGGCATCGCCCGGCCAGCCCCGACGGTCGTCATCGCTGCCCGGCAAGGCATCGTCAGCGCGGGCGCGGCGGTCGGAGAACAGGCTAATCAGCACCGGAGTCTGCAGGCTGTGATCGAGCACCAGATCGCCGCCCACTATGGCGATGTCGGCTTCGCGACCGTTCCAAGCCAAGGCGATATCGGTCATGCCGGGACTCCGGTCTGGCTTGGCCCAGATTGAACGCCACCATGCTTGTGGCCGGTCTGGCTGATGCCAGCGGCCACCTGATCACCAGCCGAGACGATCTTGCCGGTGGTGTTGATCTGCGGCGTGTCGAAGTTCACCGCCGTGGCGGCCTTGATGTTCAGGGTGTGGGTCTCGATGTCGATCACCCGGCCACGCTTGAAGTGGATCTTGTCTTCTTCGTCGGTGTAGATGGCCACCTCACCGCCTTGCATGCCGGTGATCCGATAACGCCGGTCACCGCAGGCCACCACCACGCTGTGGGCGCGGTGGCCACCGACAGAAACCACCAGCGCTTCGGCACCGGCCAAGGGCACGGCAGTGAAGCCATAGGGCTGCCAGTGCTCGACGCCGTCTAGGTGTTCATCGGCCAGCAGGCTGATTTGCAGGGTCTGCATTTTGGCGGCGTCATTCACCAGGTTGACCACGGCACGCGTGACGATTTGTGCCAGACCACGGCGCAGTGGCCGTAACAGCCGATCAATACCCTGCATCGGCGGCCTCCGGTTCAGGCTGCGGCAACACGTCAAATGCCTCACGCGGCATGACGGTGAGATCTACGCGCTCGCCTTGGTCGTCGAGCACATAGGTAATTTCGGTGATCAGGCGCTCAGCACCATTGAGGTAGTTGTAGGCGTCATAAACCGGCACCAGAATATTGGGACGCCACAGTTCGCCATTGCTCTGGCGATGGCCGATCAGGGTGTAATTGATGCTCTGTGAGCGCCCCCAGCGCACGTTGCGTTCCCAAGTGATGCGCTGCATAGCGGCCGCACTGTCCAACGGGCCATCGGCAATAATGGTCAGCGGACGGTGGCGCTTGACGCGGTTATCGGTGGCCTTGGCCATGATGGCGGCCGCTGCCTCGCCACTGAACTCATCACTGCCTTGCGACTGGCCCTTAAGGGTGTAGTGGCTGAATACATCTGAACGGTCACGGTTGCCGGAACCTTGGCTGATGTTCTCGCCCAGCACTATGGCGTCATGGGCACGCGCTTGGCCGGCACGGGTAATGATCAAGTTGCCCTGGCCATCGGTGATCAGCAGCAAACCACGGATACGAGCGGCCTGATCAAGCATCTCGAACACCGTCTCGCCATCGTTGGGTTTGAGGCTCACGAACGGCGCGTTGGCGTTAGCCAGGTCAATCACAGCGATGCCAAAGGGCGTGCAAAGCGCGCGGGCAACATCGACCAGACCACGGCCGATCCACTGGGTGGTAGGCGCGGTGCAGTCCACTAGGTCACAGGTTTTATCCCGGCCGCTGACGCTGACGCTATGGTCTTGGGCGTTGTAAGTCGGGCTTACGCGGTCGATATAGCCGGTGATCAGCAACTCGCCATCGCAGTGCAGGGTGCAAGGTGCGCCCTCTGGGATCTCGCGGCGCACGGCTTGCCCGGCCCATTGTTCAGTTAGCTGCAGCTCAAAGGTGCCGGCCAGCTGCTGCATGCCAAGGCCTACGCGGTAGCTTTTCCAGCCGCCCCAGTCCTTGCCGTCAACACTCAACATCACTTCAGGCATTTTTCAGCACCTCCAACACCTGACCGCCCGGTACAAAGCCGGGGTGGCTGATGCGGTTGCGGGCGACAATTTCGTCAGCGCGACGCGCATCGCCATACAAACGATGGGCGATCAACAGCGCGGGCTGGGTGATCTGCGGCTGGTACTTAGCCAAGGGCGCTAGGCTGGTCGATTGACGGTTTAGGTCGGTCACTAGCGCAGTAGTGAGTTTGGCCAAGGCGCTGTAGCGCGCTGGCGTGGCCTGTAGCTGCTGGCGATCCAACTCGACCAGTAGTTGGTCGCGCACTTGCACCGCCTGCTCGCGGTTGTCGTAGCTCAGGCCCGGTAATGGGCTGCCTGCAGGCGGTAACCGGGCTTCGATTACTGAGGCATCAGCGGTCAGTGAGCTACCTGTAGTGGGCAACTGCCCAACAACCAGGGCCGGGTCAGCCGCCAGCGGCCGGCCAGTAGCCAGGCGCGCGGCCTCAGTGACCGCGACCCGCTCAATCAACCGATAGACCGCTGCTTGATTGGCCGCTTGCTGGGCGCGGGCCGGG
>JAIERD010000566.1 GCA_019747155.1 Pseudomonadaceae bacterium | reverse complement strand
ACCATGCCCGGCGCGTTCTTCTGGAAGAACAAAGGCTTCGAGCAGCACGCCCGCGACATCGGCTTGGCCAATATGCCACAAGTGGGTGTGGCGCAGTTGCGCCATTGATTGCCGTTCACGCGGCTGTCGATTAGTCGTAGGGTGGGCGTAGGGCGGGTTAGCGCAGCGTAACCCGCCAGCAAGCGGCAAAAATGCCCGAAAAAAGCGTTGGAATTTGATCATGCAGTTAGAAGACTTACTGGGTAAAACCTGTGTCATCGGCCTGAGCTACTTCGGCCTAGACGGCGAGCTGCTCAAGCAAAGCCAATGCTGCGGCACGGTCAGCTTGGTGGATAAGGAGCTGGGCATCTCGGTGCAGTTGCAGCACAGCGATCCGACGGTGACGCAGCCGATTTTTATCCTGCCGCCCAATCTGGACGCTTGGTTTCGCGCCGCCCCCGGCCACTACCGGCACGCCGAGAGCGGCATGGACATGCTCAACCCCGAGTTCCTGGTGACCTGGGACATCCACCGCACCCAAGGCAACGCCGCCGAAGGCCAGCACGAATGGTGGGAGTGGGTAGCCAATACCGCCGCGCCGCAGGTCGGGCAGGCGCAGTAAGGATTGCATCTCAGTCCGACAGGCTGCTAGTCAGCTTGTGGGTTTTGTAAGCTGAGCTGAAACCCACTCTAGGCAGGTAGATCCGATGAAATCCAGCGTCAGTAAAATTGCCGTGCCGCCCGCTAGTGCAATAGTGCGGGAACTGCCGGGCGCCTATTTTCACGACTGCTATGCCGTGACCTTAGATGCCGCTGGCGGCTCGGCGCTGCAGATTTACCTGAATGCTGTGGGCAACACGCCGCGCTGGGTGAATGCTCTTATGGCGTTGCGCAATTGGCTGGTCGCCCTGGTGGGACTCAAAAATCTCGGTCATTTGGGCGCGCTCACTGCAGGCAAACCCGCCAGTAGTTATCGGGTGGGTGATCGGGTAGGGATCTTTACTCTGCTGGTGTTGACCGAGAACGAAATCATCCTCGGCGACAGCGATCGGCACTTACGCGTGCAAGTGTCGGTCAGCAAACTCGCCCAGATGCCGCCTCATTCGGTTGCCGTCGCCACCGTGGTGCATGTGCACAACCGCTTGGGTCGCGTGTACATGCTGTTGGTCGCACCCATTCACCGGCTGATAGCCCCAGCCATGCTGGCCAGACTCGGCTAGTGGGCTGGCGCGTTAACGTCCTCGGGCAAGCAAGAGCAGGGTCGCCCCTTGCGGCTTATTGCAGTACCAAAATACCCGACTAACGCCCCGGCTGATGGCCACATAGGCCAGCCGCAAACTCTCATCCTGCATGGCCTGCGCGTAGCTGTTGTGAAAGAACCCCGAGTGGGCATAGAGCGCGTCACGCAGCGGATGGGCGGGCGGCGGCGGGCAGTCGTCGAGGATAATTGCCACCTGCGCTTGCAAGCCTTTGGCGCTGTGGATGGTGCAGAGTTTCACCGGCAGTTTTTTATCCAGTTGGGCGCGCAACAATTGCAGCGTCGCGTTGCGTCGGCTCATTACCAGTACCCCGGTGCGCTGGTCCGCGTCGCTGGCGGCCACCTGCGCACACTGTGCTTGGATCTGGCTGAGCAGCTCGGGCAGCCGTTGCTTGAGGTCAAACTGACTGATCAGCGTAACCCCGTGCTCGCCTGCTCGGGTGGCGCGCATGGCGTGGCTGGTTTTGCTGTGCTTGTGGCGTACCCCGCCGAGCAGCGCCTCGCCATCGCGAATGATCGGTTCGATCGAGCGGTAGTTGTTTTGCAACTGCAGCCGCGTGCTGTGCCGCGCTTTACCGCTGCCGGCAAAGTGTTGGTCGAAGTCGATAAACAGTTCCGGCGAGCTGCCGCGCCAGCCATAGATCGACTGCCAATCGTCGCCGATGGCCATCAAACTAACCGCCGTGCCTTGGTGGGCCAGTGCTCGCTGCACGGCATTTAGCCAGAGCACGATCTGCGGCGAAATGTCTTGGAACTCATCAATCAATAGATGACTAAAGGGCGCTAAGGCAGCAGCGGATAGGCCGCTGTTGGCGGCGTTAAGGCGGTCGGTGAGTTGCGCAAAGGCGCCGTCGAAAGTCAGCAAACCCTGCTCGCCCAGCAGTTGCTCGAAGCACTGCCAAAACTGCTGCAAAGCCTCGATAAAGCTGCGTTCCTGAGCCGCGCAGAGCAAGGTGCGGGTTTGCAGCCGGTCGATGCGGATGCCGATGCTCTGGATAAAACCGGCCTGTGTATAGAAGGCTTCGAACAGCGGCACCGGGGTGAATTCCCCGGCCAGTTGGTAAGCGTCCAGCGGCGCCTTGGCGGCGGCCACAGTGGCCAGCGGCGCAGGTAAACCGAGCAGGCTATGCACCCGCTGGCGAAACTCCGGGTGTTCGGCATAGCACTGCTGGTAGGCCTGCTTGAGCAAGGCCAGTTGCGCCGGGCGTAGGCGACTGTTGCTCAGTGGTTTGTCCAATTCGCTGTTGGCGCCGCTGCTGGTTAATTGCTCGAACCAGCGCGGGCTGTGCAGCGCCTCTTTGGCCAGCACGCCCATGGCCGAATGAAAGGTGCGCACGGATTGCCGGGCTTGTGCGGCGTCGAACGGGTAGTGCCAAAACGCCAGAATTTTCTGCAGTTGTTCGCGCAACTGGGCGCAGGAGGCGTTGGTGAAGGAAATTACCGTT
>JAIERD010000202.1 GCA_019747155.1 Pseudomonadaceae bacterium | reverse complement strand
GCAAGCTGCCGTCCAAGGTCGAGATCAGCCTGATCAAGAGCAGCAACCTGGTGGTGCGCAGCCATCCCGAGTTCACCGGAGCCCTGGTGGTCGACGCGATTCTGTACAACCGCGCGGCGTTCTCGCAGCCCTTCCCGCTGCTGGAACTGCGCTTCGCCGACCTCAGTGGCAAGCTGTTGGCCAGCCGCAGTTTCAAGCCCAGCGAATACCTGGACGGCGAGCTGGCCGGCCAGGCGGAAATGCCGCCGCAGACGCCGATCCACATCTCCCTCGATATCCTCGACCCCGGCACCAAGGCCGTGAACTACAGCCTGAGTTTCCACTCGCCCGAGTAACGCCAGACCAGACGCAACACCGTGCAGGCGCCGACTCTCAGGCGCTTGCAGCACCATCCAAACTCTTCGCTATAAGCCCGCAACTGCTCATATTTTGTTCAAGTCAGTCTTTAACCTGACACCGAGAGCGGGTATCATGCCCACCCTTTTTCGCACTCTCACCGATCCAGCCAACTGCAGGGAAGACCCATGTCGGCGGTACGCATCGGCCCGTATACATTGCCTAATCAGCTGATTCTCGCGCCCATGGCCGGAGTCACGGATCAGCCATTTCGCCAGCTTTGTCAGCGCCTGGGTGCCGGCTTGGTAGTGTCCGAGATGGTCACCAGCGATGTGCGCTTATGGAACACGCGCAAATCGAGCCTGCGCATGATCCATACCGGCGATGCCGAACCCCGCTCGGTGCAGATCGCCGGCGGCGATGCGCAGATGCTCGCGGAAGCGGCGCGGCGCAATGTCGAAATGGGCGCACAGATTATTGATATAAACATGGGTTGCCCGGCCAAGAAAGTCTGCAACAAGGCCGCCGGCTCCGCGTTGATGAAAGATGAAAGCCTGGTCGCCGAGATTCTTCAGGCGGTGGTCGCGGCCGTGACGGTGCCAGTGACCCTGAAGATCCGCACCGGCTGGGACCGCGAGCATAAAAACGGCATTAACATCGCCAAGATCGCCGAACAGAGCGGCATTAGCGCCCTGGCCGTGCATGGCCGCACCCGCGCCGACCTATACACCGGCGACGCGGAGTACGACACCATCGCCGCGATCAAGCAGGCCGTGTCGATTCCGGTATTCGCCAACGGCGATATCGACTCGCCGCACAAGGCCCGCCAGGTGCTGGCCGCAACTGGTGTCGACGGCTTATTGATTGGCCGCGCGGCCCAAGGACGACCATGGATCTTTCGCGAAATCGCGCATTTCCTGGCCACCGGCGCGCAACTGGCGCCACCCAGCTTGCTGGAAGTGGAACAGATTTTATTGCAACACCTGGCCGCGCTGCACGCCTTCTATGGCGAGGTGATGGGCCCGCGTATCGCCCGCAAGCATGTTGGCTGGTACCTGGCCACCCAGCCTGGGGCGCGCGAGTTTCGTAGCCAGTTCAACCGTTTAGAAACATCAGAGGCGCAGCACGCCAGCGTTCAAGGGTTTTTTATTGAGCGCCATAACCACGCAGAAGGGGCGGCAGCATGAACACCATTACCGAGCATTTCCTTAACGGAGAAGGCTTTGACGAAGCACGTTTTAACGGGGCAACTGCGGTGAGCGACAACGTAAATCTTAAGCAGCACCTGAATACCCCGAGCGCCGAGGGCCAGACCCTGCGCGGCAATGTCGAGCGAGCACTGCACAACTACTTCTCGCGTTTGGAAGGCGCCGACGTCACCGACGTGTACAACCTGGTGCTGTCGGAAGTGGAGGCGCCCTTGCTGGAAACCGTGATGAACTACGTCAAGGGCAACCAGACCAAGGCCTCCGAACTGCTGGGCCTGAATCGCGGCACCCTGCGCAAGAAGCTCAAGCAGTACGACCTGCTGTAAACCCAGATCCGATAAAAAGGGCGACCGCCAAAGGTCGCCCTTTTTGCTTCAACCCTTTATTGCTAACCACGCCTGATGGAAACCACCATGACCGACCAGACCACTCGCCTCCCTGTCCGCCGCGCCCTGATCAGCGTCTCCGACAAGACCGGCATCCTCGAATTCGCCCGTGAACTGGTTGAACTTGGCGTGGAAATTCTCTCCACCGGTGGCACCTTCAAGTTGCTGCAAGACAATGGCGTGGCGGCCGTGGAAGTGGCCGACTACACCGGCTTCGCGGAAATGATGGATGGCCGGGTGAAGACCCTGCACCCGAAAATCCACGGCGGCATCCTCGGCCGTCGCGGCATTGACGATGCGATCATGAGCGAGCACGGCATCCGCCCGATTGATCTGGTCGCGGTCAACCTCTACCCCTTCGCCGCCACCATCGCCAAGCCGGGCTGCGACCTGCCGACCGCAATTGAAAACATCGACATCGGCGGCCCGACCATGGTTCGCTCCGCCGCCAAAAACCACAAAGACGTGGCCATCGTGGTGAATGCCGGCGACTACGCCGGCGTATTGGCCAGCCTGAAAAATGGCGGCCTGACCTACGCCGAGCGCTTCGCCCTGATGCTCAAGGCCTTCGAACACACCGCCGCCTACGACGGCATGATCGCCAACTACCTGGGCACCATCGACCAGGCGGCCGAGACGCTGAGCACCGAAGGCCGCAGCGCCTTCCCGCAGACCTTCCACAGCCAGTTCATCAAGGCTCAGGAAATGCGTTACGGCGAGAACCCGCACCATAGCGCGGCCTT
>JAIERD010000563.1 GCA_019747155.1 Pseudomonadaceae bacterium | reverse complement strand
GGGGCAGGCTGCGATAACGCAGGTGCTCTTTACGCAGCATGCTCTTGATTTCGCCCTCGTAAACCTTAACGCGGGCGGAAATGGCTTTGTCCATGTCCACTTCCAGCAGGAAGTGCACACCACCGGACAGATCCAGACCGAGCTTCATCGGGCTCGCGCCCACTGCACGCAACCACTGCGGCGTGGTTGGGGCAAGGTTCAAGGCCACGACATAATCGTCACCAAGCGCTTTACGCACGACGTCTTTGGCCGCCAGCTGATCGTCTTTCTTCAGCAGGCGGATCAGACCAGCCTTACCCTCTTTCGCCAAGACCGCCGATTTGACGTTAATCCCGGCATCGCCCAAAGCCTTATTGATGCGCTCGAGATCAGCCTGACTAACTTGCAGCGTGGTGCTGGCGCCGCTGACTTGAATGGCCGGATCATCTGGATACAGATTTGGCGCGCTATAGATAAAGCCAATCGCCAACACTGCGAGGATCAGCAGGTATTTCCACAGAGGGTATTTATTGAGCATGACGCCGCCCGCTTATGACGCGGGGCGCATTGCGCGCCCCGTCGATGTTAATAGTGGAGAATCAGATGGCTTTCAGCGTGCCCTTGAGCAGGGTCGCGGCGATAGCCGACTTCTGAACTTTCAGCTCAACGGTGTTGGACACCTCAAGCACCACGAACTCGTCGCTAACCTTGACGATCTTGCCGGCGATGCCGCCAGCGGTAACCACTTCGTCACCCTTTTGCAGGTTGCCCAGCAGGTTTTTCTGCTCTTTGGCGCGCTTGGCCTGTGGCCGCCAGATCATCAGATAAAAGATGACTACGAAGCCGCCAAGGAACAGAAATTGGATGTATTCGCCACCTGGGGCAGCGGCAGCCGGGGCTGCGGCATCAGCAAAAGCTGAGGAAATCAAAAAGCTCATGTTGCACTCCTAGAAAGGCAATATTAGGGCGATAAATCTCGGATTTACTTAGCTCAACGGCGGTGTTTCTAACCCGCGCCGAGCGTAGAAGGCATCCACGAAGGCGGCCAATGTACCCTGTTGAATTGCCTCGCGCAAACCAGCCATTAGCTGCTGGTAGTGATGCAAGTTGTGGATTGTATTCAACATACTGCCCAGCATTTCGCCGCACTTATCCAGATGATGCAGATAGGCGCGGGAGAAATTGGCGCAGGTGTAACAGTCGCAGGTGGGGTCCAGCGGCGACTCATCGTGCTTGTGCACCGCGTTACGAATTTTCAACACGCCGGTATCGACAAACAGATGGCCATTACGGGCGTTGCGGGTCGGCATGACGCAGTCGAACATGTCCACGCCACGGCGCACACCCTCAACCAAGTCGGCCGGTTTGCCAACGCCCATCAAGTAACGTGGTTTGTCGGCCGGCAACTGCGGCGGCAGGAAATCGAGGATGCGGATCATCTCTTCTTTCGGCTCGCCCACCGACAAGCCGCCGATGGCAAAGCCGTCGAAGCCGATTTCATTCAAGCCCGCCAGCGAGCGCAGGCGTAGATCCTGATGCATGCCGCCCTGAACGATGCCAAACAGCGCCGCAGTGTTGTCGCCATGGGCGTCTTTGGAGCGCTGCGCCCAACGCAGCGACAACTCCATGGACACCCGCGCCACCTCTTCATCGGCTGGATAAGGCGTGCACTCATCAAAAATCATCACCACGTCGGAGCCCAGATCGCGCTGCACCTGCATCGACTCCTCCGGCCCCATAAACACCTTGGCGCCATCGACCGGCGAGGCAAAGTACACGCCCTCCTCCTTAATCTTGCGCATGGCGCCCAGGCTGAATACCTGAAAACCACCGGAGTCGGTGAGGATCGGACCTTGCCACTGCATAAAGTCGTGCAGGTCGCCGTGCTTTTTAATCACCTCGGTGCCCGGCCGCAGCCACAGGTGAAAGGTGTTACCGAGAATCATCTGCGCACCGGTGGCGACTATGTCGCGCGGCAACATGCCCTTAACCGTGCCGTAGGTGCCGACCGGCATAAACGCCGGGGTTTCCACCACACCACGGGGGAAGGTTAAGCGACCACGGCGCGCCCGGCCGTCAGTGGCCAGCAACTCAAAAGACATTCGGCAAGTGCGGGTCATAACGATTCCTCAGGCCCGCGCGCGGCGGGATTACGGGTGATAAACATGGCATCACCATAACTAAAGAAGCGGTAACTCTGCTCAATCGCGGCTTTATAAGCGGCCATGGTTTCAGGGTAACCGGCAAACGCCGACACCAGCATCAGCAGGGTCGACTCGGATAAGTGAAAGTTGGTAACCAAGGCATCGACCACATGAAACGGCCGACCGGGGTAAATAAAAATATCGGTATCGCCGCTAAAGGGCTTGAGCACACCATCGCGGGCGGCGCTTTCCAGCGAGCGCACACTGGTGGTACCGACCGCAATCACCCGCCCGCCGCGCGCCTTGCAGGCTTCGACCGCCGCCACCACCGAGGCATCGACCTCCAACCATTCGCTGTGCATGTGATGGTCTTCGATCTGTTCCACCCGCACCGGCTGAAAAGTACCGGCGCCAACGTGCAAGGTGACAAAGGCGCTCTCGACCCCACGCTCGGCAATCGCCGCCAGCAGCGCCTGATCAAAGTGCAAGCCTGCGGTGGGCGCCGCCACGGCACCAGCGCGGTCGGCGTAAACGGTCTGATAACGCT
>JAIERD010000441.1 GCA_019747155.1 Pseudomonadaceae bacterium | reverse complement strand
GCACCTCACTGAACATTGCCACCACCGCTTGCTTGGCGGCACCGCAGAGCTTGTGGGCCCGGCGTATCTCCTCATCCAACGAGCTACGGCTAAATACCGGAGCAGTTGCCACCTCCAGCAAACGCGCCTCCACCTGCGCGGCCACCTCGGCCTCACTGTCGGCATGCTGGCCAATAAGCAGATCAACGCCCTTGGTGGTATCGATCCACAGCTCATCGACCCCGCTATCAATGATGCGCTGTAAGTCTTTGTGGTTATCTAAAACAAACTTGGCTTTCCAGAAAGGGTGCTCCATCCATGAGCCGCAGAACTCGTTGATATACATCCCCAGACATAGATCGGCGACAGCAATACGTTTGAGCACAAGCGCAATCCAATAGAGTGAAGGACTGCAATGAGCTTAGGCGATTTGCAGCGCTGGCAGACTGATATCAGCAAAAAATGTCCCGCGACTTCTCCAATTATCGCCAGTACAGCGGCCCTCGGTCGCACCAGCGGCCGTGCGGGCGCGAGCCCTGTTACACTGGCCGACATTTTTTTGCCGGACATGCCTGTGACCACCTCTGCCCCCAACACGGCTTTCAACACGTTGCCCCTATCTGCCGCCATGCTGGCTAACCTGGATTCCCTCGGGTATACCGCCATGACGCCGATTCAGGCGCAAAGCCTGCCGGTGATCCTCAAGGGCATGGACCTGATCGCGCAGGCCAAAACCGGCAGCGGCAAAACCGCCGCCTTTGGTATCGGTCTGCTCAACCCGCTGAATCCGCGCTTCTTCGGCTGCCAGGCGTTGGTGCTCTGCCCAACCCGCGAGCTGGCCGACCAGGTAGCCAAGGAAATCCGCCGACTGGCCCGTGGCACCGACCATATCAAGGTACTGACCCTGTGTGGCGGCGTGCCCTTTGGCCCGCAAATCGGCTCGCTGGAGCACGGCGCGCACATCATCGTCGGCACCCCGGGGCGAATTCAGGAGCACCTGCGCAAGGGCACCCTGAAGCTCGACGGCCTCAATACCCTGGTGCTGGACGAAGCCGACCGCATGCTCGACATGGGTTTCTACGACTCGATCGCCGACATCCTCAGCAAGACCCCGACCAAGCGCCAGACCTTGCTGTTCTCGGCCACCTACCCGAGCAGCATCAAGCAGCTAGCGTCGGCGTTTATGCGCGATCCGCAGCAGGTCAAAGCCGAGGCCATGCATGCCGACAGCCAGATCGAGCAGCGTTTCTACGAAATATCCCCAGAAGAACGCTTGCCAGCCGTCAGCAAGATTCTCGCGCACTTTCGCCCAGAGTCCTGCGTGGCCTTCTGCTTTACCAAGCAGCAATGCCAGGAAGTGGTCGACCATCTAACGGCCAGCGGCATCTCCGCCATGGCGCTGAATGGTGATCTGGAACAACGCGACCGCGACCAGGTGCTAGCGATGTTTTCCAACCGCAGTTGCAGCGTGCTGGTGGCCACAGACGTGGCGGCCCGTGGCTTGGACATCGAAGCCCTGGACATGGTGCTGAACGTCGAACTGGCGCGCGACTCGGAGATCCACATTCACCGCGTTGGCCGTACCGGCCGCGCCGGCGAAAAAGGCCTGGCCATCAGCCTGGTAGCCCCGGCCGAAGGCCATCGCGCCCGCGCCATCGAAGAGCTGCAAAAAGGCCCGTTGAACTGGCAGCACCTCGATGGCCTGAAGTCGCAAGGCGGCGCGCCGCTGCTGCCGCCGATGGTGACCCTGTGCATCAGCGGCGGGCGCAAAGACAAAGTACGCCCCGGCGACATTCTTGGCGCCCTGACCGGGGATGCCGGCGTACCCGGCGCCCAGGTCGGTAAAATCGCCATCTTCGATTTCCAGGCCTATGTAGCGGTTGAGCGCGGCGTTGCCCAGCAAGCCTTGCAGCGCCTTAATCAGGGCAAGATCAAGGGTCGTTCGCTGCGCGTGCGGATTCTTTAACCCGCCAGCAGCCACCTCAACCAGCGGCAAGGCAAAACAACAGGAAGCCCGTAGTGCGCAACATACTGGTAGTGGAAGACAGCCCGCTGGTGCTGAAAATTCTGGACAACATGTTCCGCCAACAGGCCGATCTGCAGCCGCTGTTCTGCGCCAGCATGGCGGAGGCGCAGGTGTTGTTGGAGACGTCGGCTGCGCTGTTTTTTGCCGCGATTGTTGACCTTAACTTGCCCGACGCCGAGAACGGCGAGATCGTCGATCTGGTGCTGCAGTATCAACTGCCCTGCATCGTGCTGACCGGCTCGTACAACGAGCAGCGCCGCGAAGAGATGCTGCTCAAGGGCGTGGTCGACTATGTGCAAAAAGAGAATCAGTACTCCTACGACTATGCCTTTCGCCTGCTGCATCGGCTGGAGCGCAATCGTTCGATCAAGATCCTGGTGGCCGAGGATTCCCAAGCCACTCGCCACTTGATCCGCAACGTCCTGCGCAGCCATCTGTATCAAATCCACGAGGCCGAAGACGGCGAGCAAGCCCTGCGCATCCTGCAGGAACAGCCCGACTTTGACCTGCTGATTACCGACCACAGCATGCCCGGCCTGAGTGGCTTTGAGCTGACCAAACTGCTGCGGCAAAAACTGCAACGCCACGACCTGGGCATTGTCGGCTTGTCGGCGGACAGCAAAGGCTCCCTCAGCGCGCAGTTCATCA
>JAIERD010000142.1 GCA_019747155.1 Pseudomonadaceae bacterium | reverse complement strand
GTGCGCGTTCTTGCCACGGTGGATAACTTCGGTCACCACCCAGAGCACGCCGAGGCCGAGCAGCACGCCCATGTAAGGTGGCAGCTGAGTCAGGGTCTTAAATACTGGGACAAACAGCAGGGCGCCAATCCCCAAGCCGAACACCAGATTACGCTCGAAGGGGCTGGCCGAGTTGCTGCTGGTTTCGCTGTCGTCGACTGCGTCCGGGCGTTGCAACTCGCCTTTCATGGTAAAGCTCAGCACCAGCAGCGGCACCAACAGGCAGACGGCGCTGGGGATAAACAGCTGGCTAATGATGCCGCTGGCGCTGATCTGATTACCGATCCATAGCATGGTGGTGGTCACGTCGCCAATCGGTGACCAGGCGCCGCCGGCGTTGGCAGCGATCACTACGATGCCGGCGAAGAACCAGCGATCGTGCTGCTTCTTGATCAGTTTGCGCAGCAGGGAAACCATGACGATGGTGGTGGTCAGGTTGTCCAGGGCTGCGGACAGGAAGAAGGTGATCAGACCGATCATCCACAGCAGATGCACCCGTTTACTGGTGCGGATGCGGTCGGTAATCACCTTGAAGCCTTCATGGGCGTCGATCAGCTCGACGATGGTCATGGCGCCCATCAGAAAGAACAGAATCTCCGAGATTTCTCCCAGGTGGTGGCGCAGTTCGCCGGTTACGGCCTGCTCAGCGGCATTTCCAGTGAGCGGCAAGATGCTCTCGGCACCCAGCACCAGCAGGGTCCAGCAGATCACTGCGGTGAGGATGGCCGAGGCGGTCTTGTCGATTTTCAGCGGGTGTTCGAAGGCAATGCACAGGTAACCCAGAACAAAAATCAGCGCCATCAATAGGTACATAAAGGCTTCCAGCGGTGAGGGTGTATGACATAGCACAAGGCCCGCCGAGGCGGGCCTAGACGGGCGAGGCTTAGAGTCTGTGCAACGTCTCGCGAGCTAGAGCCAGACAAGGCAAAAATGACCGAGGGAGCGGAGTTTACGGGTTGTAAATGAGCATCCCGAGGTCATTTTTAACGCCGTATGGCCGACGCGCAGCAGACGTTTTAGAGGTTGGCGATCTTCTCGCGTTGCTCTACCAACTTGCCCAGGGCCTGTTCGGCCTCGGCCAGTTTGGCGCGCTCTTTGTCGAGAACTTCGGCCGGCGCCTTGGCGACGAAGCCTTCGTTGCTCAGTTTGCCACCGACTCGCTGAACCTCGCCGGTCAGGCGCTGGATTTCTTTGTCCAAACGCGCCAGTTCGGCGTCTTTGTCGATCAGCCCAGCCATCGGCACCAGTACCTGCATGTCGCCGACCAAGGCGGTGGCGGACATCGGGGCAACTTCACCGGCGGCCAAGATGCGTACCGATTCCAGCTTGGCCAGTTTGCTCAGCAGCGGCGCGTTGTCGTCGAGGCGGCGCAAATCTTCGCTATTGGCGTTTTGCACGATGATGTCGATGCGCTTGGCCATGGAGATTTTCATCTCGCCACGGATCTGCCGCAGGCCGAGCATCAAGGCTTTGACCCACTCGATATCGGCCTCGGCGGCGGCATCTATGCGCGACTCATTGGCCACTGGCCACGGCTGCAACATGATGGTTTCACCTGACTCTCCACCTTGAAGGCAGCCTGCTTGCGCTTTAATGCGCTGCCAGATTTCTTCGGTGATAAACGGCATAAACGGGTGCGCTAAGCGCAGGGTCACTTCCAGCACGCGAATCAGCGTGCGGCGGGTGCCGCGCTGGCGCTCGACGCTGGCAGCTTCATCCCACAATACCGGCTTAACCAGCTCCAGATACCAAGCGCAGTACTCGTCCCAGATAAACTCGTACAGGGCCTGAGCAGCCAGGTCGAAGCGGAAGTTGTCCAGTTGGCGGGTGACTTCCTGTTCGGTGCGTTGCAGCGCCGAGATGATCCAGCGGTCGACCGAGGACAGTTCTACCGGCTCACCGTTAATCCCGGTGTCTTGGTCGTCGGTGTTTTCCAGGACGAAGTTAGCGGCGTTCCACAGCTTGTTGCAGAAGTTGCGGTAACCCTCGACCCGGCCCATGTCGAACTTGATGTCGCGCCCAGTGGAGGCCAGCGAGCAGAAGGTAAAGCGCAGGGCGTCGGTGCCGTAGCTGGCGATGCCTTCCGGGAACTCAGCCTTGGTCTGCTTGGCGATTTTTTCGGCCATCTTCGGTTGCATCAGGCCGCCGGTACGTTTGGCCAGCAGCGCGTCCAGCTCGATGCCGTCGATCAAATCCAGCGGATCGAGCACGTTGCCCTTGGACTTGGACATCTTCTGCCCTTGGCCGTCGCGCACCAGGCCGTGCACATAAACGGTCTTGAACGGCACTTGGCCGGTCAGGTGGGTCGACAGCATGATCATCCGGGCGACCCAGAAGAAGATGATGTCAAAGCCGGTGACCAGCACGTCGGTCGGGTGGAAAGTTTTCAGTGCTGCGGTTTGCTCGGGCCAGCCGAGGGTGGAGAAGGTCCACAGCCCGGAGCTGAACCAGGTGTCGAGCACGTCTTCGTCTTGGCGCAGTGGCTGGTCGCCGAGGTTGTGCTTGGCGCGCACTTCGGCCTCGTCGCGGCCGACATACACCTGCCCAGCCTCGTCGTACCAGGCTGGAATCCGGTGGCCCCACCAGAGCTGACGGCTGA
>JAIERD010000228.1 GCA_019747155.1 Pseudomonadaceae bacterium | reverse complement strand
GTGGATGCCCGAGCACTTTGCACAGCCGGTCGGCGATCGCCAGGCCCAATCCCAGGCCTTTTTCGGCGCGGGTCTGGTGGCTGTCGAGGCGTTTGAACTCCTCGAAAATTACCAGGCGTTTGTCTTCCGGGATGCCTGGGCCACGGTCCCAGACTTCCAGGCGCAGCCAGTCGCCCTCGCGGCGGGCACCGAGCAAAACCCGGCCCTGGGCATAGCGAAAGGCATTGGTGAGAAAATTTTGCAGCACGCGGCGCAGCAGTTTGCTGTCGCTGTCGATCCAGGCCTGGCTGTTTTGCAGGTGGAAATCCATGCCCTGTTGTTGCGCCAGGGCTTTGAACTCGCCGCCCAGGGTGTCGAACAGGTTGGCCAGCGGGAAGGCTTTACGCTCGGCAATCACCTGGCCGCTTTCCAGACGAGAAATATCCAGCAGGTCGCTGATCAGGTCTTCCGCCGAGCGCAGCGAGCTGTCCAGTTGGCGCACCAGTTCCTGGGCATCGCGGGGCAGTTTCTCGGTCTGGTGAGAGAGGGCGGCGGAGAACAGCCGGGCGGCATTTAGCGGTTGCATCAGGTCATGGCTGACGGCGGCGAGAAAGCGGCTTTTCGACTGGTTGGCGTCCTCGGCGATGCCCTTGGCCTCACCGAGCGCCTGGTTGAGCGCGGAGAGTTCTTCGGTGCGTTGCTCGACCCGTTGTTCGAGGCTTTCGTTGGCGGCAATCAGCGCCTGTTCGGCCTGGCGAAACGCGGTGATGTCGGTGAAGCTCATGACGAAGCCGCCGCCCGGCATCGGGTTGCCGATCAGTTCAATCACCCGGCCATTGGCAAACTGTCGCTCGGAGCTGTGGGCATTGCCTTGGCGCATCCAGTTCAGGCGTTTTTCGACTTGCGCCTCGATATCGCCAGTGCCGAACAAGCCGAGTTCGGCGTTGAAACGGATGATGTCGGCAATCGGTCGGCCGATTCGTACTAGCCCGTCGGGGTAGTTGAACAGCTGCAGGTAACGCTGGTTCCAGGCTACCAATCGCAGCGACTGGTCGATCACGCTGATGCCCTGGGTGATGTTTTCAATCGCCCCTTGCAGCAGCGCGCGGTTGAACTGCAGCACTTGCGAGGCTTCGCCGACGATGCGCACCACGTCGTCGACCTGCATTTCGCGGCCTTCGATGGCGGCCTTGACCACTGCACGGGTCGAGGAGGCGCCGAGTACCCCGGCTAGCAAACGTTCGGTGTGGGCGATCCACTCGCTGTTGGCCGCTTGCGTGGGGTTGAATTCGCGGCCTTGGCGCTGGGCAAAACGCAGAAAACTATGTTGCGCGCGCTCTTCACCGACGAAGCGGCCGGCCAACAGCAGCAGGTCTTGCAGTTGCACGGCCAGCAGGGTGCGGTTGTTGGGCCGCAGGTTGCTGTCCTGGCCGATAAAACGGCTGGCCTGCCAGTGCTCGGAGACTCGGGTGCGCGACAGCATGGACACCACGGCAAACACCAGCCAGTTGCCGGCCAGGGCCAGTACCACGCCTTGGGTGAGTGGGTCGATGGGCAGTCCGAGGGCGTTGCTGGTCAGCCCTTCCAAACCGGGAAACAGCCCCAGCGACCAGCTGAGGCCGCGAGCCACCTGGGGCAATACCAAGGTGTAAAACCACAGCAACGCGCCGACTGCCAAGCCGGCAAACACCCCGCGGCGGTTGGCCGGCTTCCAGTACAGGGCGCCGAGCATCGCCGGTGCTAGCTGGGTGACGGCGGCGAAGGCGATCTGGCCGATGGTGGCCAAACTGGTGGTGGAGCCCAGTAACCGGTAGCAGACATAGGCCAGCAGCAGAATCGCCAGAATGCTCAGGCGCCGCACGCTGAGCATCCAGTAGCGGAACACCTCGAACGGCCGCTCGGCGTTTTGCCGGCGCAGCAGCCAGGGCAGCAGCATGTCGTTGGAGACCATGGTCGAGAGGGCCACGCTGGCGACAATCACCATGCCGGTGGCGGCTGAGGCGCCGCCGATAAAGGCCAGCAAGGCCAGCAGCGGGTGAGCCTCGGCCAGTGGCAGGCTGATCACAAAGGAGTCGGCCACCACCCCTGCCGGCAACAAGAGTTTGCCGGCCAGGGCAATCGGCACTACAAACAAGCCGGCCAATATCAGGTAGCCGGGGAACACCCAGCGCGCCAGGCGCAGGTCTTGCGGTTCGGTGTTTTCCACCACACTGACGTGAAATTGCCGGGGCAGGCAGATGATCGCCATCATCGCCACAAAGGTCTGCACCAGCATCGATGGCCAGTTCACCTGTTCTTGCCAAAAGCTATCGAGCTGTGGCGCGGCCTGGGCCTGACGCACCAGGTCGCTGGCGCCGTCATACAGGCCGTAGGTAACGAAGATGCCCACGGCGATAAAGGCCAGCAGCTTGACCAAAGATTCGAAGGCAATCGCCAACATCATGCCGCGGTGATGCTCGGTGGCATCCAGGCTGCGGGTGCCGAACAGGATGGTGAATAGCGCCAGCGCCAGGGTCACGATCAGCGCGGTGTCCTGGGCATGCACGCCACCGGTATCGGCATCGCCGCCGATCATCAGGTTGACGCCCAGCACTATGGCTTTGAGTTGCAGGGCGATATAGGGCAGCACGCCGACCAGGCAGATTAGCGCCACCGC
>JAIERD010000297.1 GCA_019747155.1 Pseudomonadaceae bacterium | reverse complement strand
AGCCAGCGCTTAACCTGCATATGCAGGGCCGTCACCGCCATGGTCAGGACAAAGATCAAGACAAAGGTGCCGACCTGCACCAGCAAGTCATTCAGCGACTTGTCTTCCAGCGCATCGAACAGCTCGCGACTCCAGTAGTTCATCCAGATCGCCAGCGCCACCTGGGCCAGGGTAAACAACAGCAAGGCCAGGGTATATCTGCGCACCTGCCACTTATTCGCCGACTTCCAGTAAGGCGTTACCAGGCGCAAAAACTGCCACGACAGGCGCCGTGGCGGCAGTGACTCAAGCGGCGCGCTCATTTACGCGGTTCCCACAGCAGCGTTTGGGCGTAACTGGGCGGCCAAATCCTGAGTGGCCGCGCACATAGCGGATCTGCCCGAAGTAGCAGCCAAGTCGCAGCACAACTGCGCGGCCAAACTGGCGGCGCCGAACAAACCCAGTTGCTCATTGAGCACCACATGCAGCGGGATGGATTGCAGTAACTCACGCATCGGCGGCTTGTTGACGAAGGCCTCAAGCACTGCCGGACTTTGCAGAAAACTGAGCATTTTCGGCGCTATGCCGCCGCTCAGATACAGCCCGCCGTGAGCCAAACTGAGCAGTGCCAAATTACCCGCGCTGGCGGCAAAAATTTGCGCAAACCACGCCAACGCGGCGCAGGCCAATGGCTCGTGTTGCTCGGCGGCCAGCGAGATCGCCCGCGCACTGAGCGATGCATCGTTAAGCAGCACTCCCGCGCCGTTGAGAAAACTGTAAATCCGCTCCAGACCATGACCACACAACAACAACTCCTGGCTGACCCGCCCGTAAGCGCTTTGCAGCGCCTGGCAGAGCGCCAATTGCTCGGGGCCTTGCGGGGCAAAATCAGCCAAACCACCTTGGCTGGGCAAGGCCTGCCATTGCCCTGCGCAGGGCACCAGCAGCGCCATGCCCAAGCCGGTGCCGGCGCCCATTAATGCGCGCACGCCATCGGCCTGTGGCACACCGGCTTGTAAGGTACACAGATCGGACGCGGGTAAGGCATTGAGGCCATAGGCCTGGGCGGCAAAATCATTCAACAAACGCACTGTGGCGATGCCAAATTGCCCACTGATACGCTCGGCATCCAGCAACCACGGCAAGTTGGTCATCTGTACCTGGTGGCCTTCGAGCGGGCCAGCGACGGCGATGCAGGCCGCCTGAGGGCGCTCGCCAGCGGCCAGAAACACCTCAAGCAAGGCCTCCAGGCTCGGGTAGTCATGGCCTAAAAAGCTTTGCTGACGGATACAGCGCCAGCCCGTGGCGCAAGGCTCACCCAACAACAGGCGGGTCTGTGTACCGCCAATATCGGCTGCCAGAAAAACCATCTTCACCCCCATAGGTTGTGGCCATTAACTCGCCAGCTGCGAACCCGATGAAAAGGCTATGTACCCGTTAACTGTTGCAGGCGGCATTTGGTCGGATGGGTTGAGCGTAGCGATACCCATCGGCGGCAGTCATGTCGGTTGCTCGCGATGGGTATCGCCACTATGCGGCTAACCCATCCTACAAATGCCCGACCTTCAGTGAACACGACCGCCCAGGTTGCACGCCGCCGGGTTAAGCGTCGCTAGTTACTCGGTAACCAGTGCTGCCAAGGCTTTTTCCACAGCGTCGATCAAGGCCGGGTCGTCGGTGGTGGTACGCGGGGAAAAGCGTGCCAGCACCCGACCATCGGGGCCGAGCAGAAACTTTTCGAAATTCCAGCTGATCTCACCAGGAAACTCCGCGCCCTCACCCGCCAATAAACGGTACAGCGGATGACGCCCTGGACCGTTGACTTCCAGCTTGCTGCTGAGCGGGAAAGTGACCCCGTAATTGAGGCTGCAAAATTTGCCGATTTCTTCTTCGCTGTCCGGTTCTTGCGCGGCAAACTGGTTGCACGGCAAGCCAAGCACATGAAAACCCTGGGCGTGATACTGCTGATACAAGGCTTGCAGCCCGGCATATTGCGGCGTCAGGCCACACTTGGAGGCAACGTTCACCACCATTAAAACTTGACCTTTAAACGTCGACAGCGGCAGTTCCTGGCCGTCTAGCGCACGCAAATTAAGGTCGTGAAAGGCACTCATGTAAATCTCCCTGTAAATCCTGGCGGACAAAAAAAGCGCCCTCAGGCGCTTTTTTGCAGCTTGTTATGGCCTTGTCTCAGCTTAGCAGCTGATCAATCAGTGGTGGTGACCACCCTCGCCATGGATGTGGCCGTGGGCCAGTTCTTCGGCGCTGGCGTCACGTACGCTGACGATTTTTACGGCGAAGGTCAGACGCTGACCGGCCAATGGGTGGTTACCGTCGACAATCACATCATCGCCATCCAGCTCGCGAACGGTAACAATTTGCATGCCGCCATCGGGACCGGAGGCATGAAACTGCATGCCCACTTCCATCTCTTCAACGCCTTCGAACATGTCGCGACCCAGGGTCGCCACCAGCTCAGCGCTGTACTCGCCGTAAGCCTCTTGCGGCTCAACCGAAACGGTCAGCTCGTCGCCGGCTTGCTTGCCTTCAAGGGCTTTTTCCAGGCCAACGATGATGTTACCTGCGCCTTGCAGGTAGGCCAGCGGTGCGCCGCCAGCAGAGCTATCGATCACCTCACCGGCATCGTTGGTCAG
>JAIERD010000546.1 GCA_019747155.1 Pseudomonadaceae bacterium | reverse complement strand
CCCTCACCGCCGTGGGCAGTGTCGTTGCCCTGAATGCGCAGGAAGTTGATCTGATAGACCAGCGACTTGCTGACGCAATCGACAAACACCGGGTTTTTCACCAGCTCATAGAAGCTCGACTGCGGCAGGCGGGGCAGCAGCTCTTCCTTGTAAATGGCTTTAGTCAGCTCTTCGGCGAAGCTGCGCAAGCGCGTGAGAGCGCTACCCGGATCGATGTGCAGCACCGCCTCGGCGAGGCCAGCCAGGTTGGCCAGCAGCTCGTTGCCGGGCCGGAGGAGCTCGAAGTTAACTGATTTCATAAAGGCGATTCTATCCATGTAGGTCCTATAGCGAGGACCGTGCCAGTTTTATTCGATGCCGTATTTATCCATCCAGTTGCTCAGTGTTTGCTGGCTTTTTAGGCCTAGCAAACCGGCAGCCCGGGTTTTATTGTTGCCGGTAATCGCCAGCGCCTTGCGCAGATAGCGACTCGCGATAATAGAGATTACTTCTTGTATATCAATACCTTGCGAAACATCCATGGCCAATGTATCGGCTTCCGTCTGCGGTAATTTGAATAGAGCCTGCTCGATATCGTTAGCTGCTACTAAATCGCCCTGACACCATAGGGCCGCACGGAGCAAGGTGGACTGCAACTCTCGCACATTGCCACGCCATGGATGATGAAGAATAAGGTTTTTTGCTTCTGCGGAAATTTTCTTATTGCCGAGACTAGAATCCTGGCTAGCAATGCCCGCCAGTAGTTTCTCGGATAGCAAAAGCAGATCGCCCTCACGCTCCCTGAGCGGCGGGAGATGCAAAACACCAACGGCGATGCGATAGAACAAATCTTCACGGAAGCGCCCGAGGGCAACTTCCTGCATCAGGTTGCGGTGAGTGGCAGTGATCAGCCGCACATCAACCTTGAGCTCCTGACTCGCCCCCACCGGGGTGAAGGTGCCTTCTTGGAGTACGCGCAGAAGACGCACTTGCACATCTGGCGTCAGCTCGCCGAACTCATCTAGGAACAACGTGCCGCCGTGGGATTGTTGGAACACCCCTGCCCGATCCGCAATAGCTCCGGTGAATGCCCCCTTCTTGTGACCAAATAAGGTGGAGTCGATCAGCTCCGGAACGATGGCGCCGCAGTTAACCGCAACAAAAGGAGCTGCAGAGCGCGGACCGGCATTATGAATCGCTCTGGCAAAGAGCTCCTTGCCCGTTCCGGTTTCGCCGTAAATGAGCACCGGAACCTGCTTAAGCGCCAGAATTTGAGCCTGGGACTTGAGCACCAGCATGCGCTCGCTCTGCGTAACGATACTGTCAAAGGCAGCATCCACTGGCGCGTTGAGACCTGCGAGCTGCACGAGTTTATCGGCACTGATCGCATTGGCCGCAGGAACATACTCGGCCGCGATCTCGAAAGGCACTTCGACCTGCTGCACGCCCTGCTCAAGAGAGGACTGGTAGAAGGTAGCTGGGTAGCGAGTCTTACCGAGCAGTATCCAGACCGCCTGCATAGCCGGCGTGCCGGGGCTGAGCAGAATGGAAAGCTGATTGCCGGAAGTACTCAGGCGCTTTAAGTGCTGACTGGCTGCCTGGTAGATCTCCCCGAAATGCACGGGGGAAGACAGGGAAACGTAATGCGCAGTGATCGGTACATCGACCTGCTGACGCAGCCAGGCCAGATAGGGTTCAACGCGCTCGGCGGGATATGAACAAAGTAGCTCGACGCTATCAAAGGACACCGTGTTCAGGGTGGACAGAATCGGGCCTGCCTCAACACCTGCAACTGCTTTGAGATCATTGCCGCCAACCCAACTGACCAACACGCGCTGCTTTTTCACCACTGTCCCTGTACTCCCGACCTCCCTATTGCCTGTATAGCCAGCAGGAGAAAAAATGTGCTCTGGTTCGCGCCTTGGATAGTAAACCAATCTATCGATCCGGGTCTTTATATGCCTGACTAGATGTTCAAGTTGAGGGGTGGCCGGCAGGAGAACCGGGACTCAACCCAAACGTAGATTGGCGAGTGAATGGAACAGGCTCGCCGCTGCCGAGGCAGAACAATGAAGGGGCCTTTCGGCCCCTCTGAACTTAGTTACCCAAAAGGCTCTCAAGCCTCTCGATCAGGAAGTCCAGCGGACTGCGACCCTCCAGGCGCTTTTCGAAAACTTCGTTGCGGTGGTAGGCGACCCAGGTTTCAAGGGCATGCCGATTATCCTTCTCGTAGCCGGAGCCGAGGATGCAGATAAGCTCGGAGCCATGAGGGTTCTCAAGGTAATGACTCATGGCTGAGGCCAGATGCTTGAGATACTTATGCTCGCGGGCCTCCATCGATGGATGCAGAGGGGTCACGTTGTCACGCTTGATCAGTTTCATGTGGTAGTTCCTCAGGCCTTGAGATTGGCTTTGATCAGATTGTCGAATGCACTGCCATCACGGCGGGTCAGGTTGGGGACATAGCGCGAATAGACACGGAACAGCATCTCGGTGGTCGTGTGCCCCATCTGTCTGGCAATCCATTCCGGGTTTTCACCGGCAGCCAGCCACAAGGTCGCTGCCGTATGGCGAGTTTGATAGGGGCGACGCCGGCGCAGTCCTAGGTGACGCAGCAACGGGTACCAAACCCGGTCGTTGATGTTCCGGTA
>JAIERD010000055.1 GCA_019747155.1 Pseudomonadaceae bacterium | reverse complement strand
CGCGGAGCGGAGCGTTTTAGCCTGACCCCGCAAGGTCGGCTCAGCAGCGATAACCACGATGTACTGCTGGCCGCCTGCCTGGCCGGGCAAGGCTTGATGGACTGTCCGCTGTGGAGCGTGCAACCGCTGCTGGCCAGCGGCCAACTGCTGCAGCTATTGCCTGACTACCAGCTCGACCCCGACGCCTTCGGCCCGCAAATTCTCGCGCTGTACCCTAGCCACCGCCGCGCTACCCGCAAGGTGCAGGCCTTTATCGAATTTATCGGTGGTTTTTTACGTGCACGGCAACTGGCGTAAGCTGCTCTGACAGAACGAAAACTAGCAGGTCGTTGAAAAATGTAGCGAGCGAAGGCTAGGCAAGGCGAAATCAGCCGAAAAAGCGCAGTTTACTGGTCGTAAATGAGCATTTTGAGGCTGATTTCAACGCCGCATAGCCGAGCGCAGTAGTTTTTCAATGGCCTGCTTCCGCTGTAATTCATCGCGCGCCATTGTGCTTGGCGCCCATTTTTTGAGCCGCCGGCCATTATTGGCTGGTGGAGAACGTTTATCTGGAACCGAATATGCCCCTAAGACATGTCATCAACGCCCAAGTTAGTCCCAAGGGCACCCTGGAAACCCTCTCGCACCGCGAAGTGCAGCAACTCAGCGAAGCCGGCTCGGACGGTATCTACAGTCTGTTTCGCCAGTGCGCGCTGGCGATCCTCAATACCGGTTCGCACAGCGACAATGCCAAGACCATTCTGGATGCCTATCAGAGCTTCGAGGTGCGCATTCACCAGCAGGATCGCGGTGTGCGGCTGGAGTTGTGCAATGCTCCGGCGGATGCCTTTGTCGATGGCGAGATGCTTGCCAGCACCCGCGAGATGTTGTTCAGCGCCCTGCGTGACATCGTCTACACCGAGAACGAGCTGGAAAGCCATCGTATCGATTTACAAAGTTCCCAGGGCATCACCGACTACGTCTTTCATCTGCTGCGCAACGCTCGCACCCTGCGTGCCGGCGTCGAGCCAAAAATTGTGGTGTGCTGGGGCGGTCATTCGATCAGTACCGAGGAGTACAAGTACACCAAGAAAGTTGGCCACGAACTGGGCCTGCGCAAGCTGGATATCTGCACCGGTTGCGGGCCGGGGGTGATGAAGGGGCCGATGAAAGGCGCCACCATCGGTCATGCCAAGCAACGTCTCAGTGGCGGGCGTTACCTGGGGCTGACCGAGCCTGGCATCATCGCCGCCGAGGCGCCGAACCCGATCGTCAACGAGCTGGTGATTCTGCCGGATATCGAGAAACGCTTGGAGGCGTTTGTGCGGGTTGGTCATGGCATCGTGATCTTCCCGGGTGGCGCCGGTACTGCAGAGGAGTTCCTCTATCTGCTCGGTATCCTTATGCATCCGGATAACCAGGGCGTACCTTTTCCGGTGGTCCTGACCGGGCCCAAGAGCGCCACGGGCTACTTGCAGCAGTTGCACACCTTTGTGGGTGCAACCCTTGGCGAGGCCGCGCAGGGCTTTTATCAAATCATTATCAATGATCCGGCGCAGGTGGCCCGGCACATGGCTGAGGGCTTGCAGGCGGTTAAGCATTTTCGCCGCGAGCGCAACGACGCCTTTCATTTCAACTGGCTGCTGAAAATTGACGAGAGTTTTCAGCGCCCCTTCGACCCGACCCACGCCAACATGGCGGCCCTGCAGCTGAGCCGTGACTTGCCGCCCCACGAACTGGCGGCCAATCTGCGCCGGGCCTTTTCCGGGATAGTTGCCGGTAATGTGAAGGACAAGGGCATCCGCCTGATCGAGGAGCACGGCTGCTATGAAATCCATGGTGAGGCGGCAGTGATGCAACCGCTGGATCAGTTGCTGCAAGCCTTTGTCGCTCAGCACCGGATGAAAATGCCCGGCGGCGCGGCCTATGTGCCCTGTTATCGGGTGGTGGAAAGCTAGTTCTAGTCGGCCGTTAAAAAAGGCTATGTCCCAGTTATGCGTTGCACCGAGCGGGAGGCGAAATTGTCGGCGATGGGCTTCGCGTAGGGTGGGCTTTAGCCCACCAAGATTGCGGCGCTCAGGGGCGGTGGGCTGAAGCCCACCCTACGGAGTCGGTCTTCAACGCGTAACTGGGACATAGCCTTAAAAAACGTAGCGAGTGCAGTAGTTTTTGCCATCCATACAGCGCCAAATTCAACCGCAAGTATTGGAGTGTTTGCCGCTGTGGCACGGCTTAAACTGCAAGCCAATCAAGCGGCCGGAGGGGCGAGCAGATGTCTGAATCAACTGAACTTCGCGCCAGCCAGACCAGCGCCGATCCACGTTGGGCGGCCGTGGTGGCGCGCGATGGCAGCGCCGATGGACAGTTCGTGTATGCAGTCAGCAGCACCGGGGTTTACTGCCGGCCGTCGTGCGGCGCCCGCACGGCCAAGGCGCAACACGTCAGTTTTTATTCAACCACTGAACACGCCGAGCAGGCCGGGTTTCGCCCCTGCAAACGCTGCAAACCCGAGCAGCCACCGCTGAGCGAGCGCCATGGGGCGCTGATTGCCGAGCTGTGCCGGCACATCGACAGTGCCGAGACTCCGCCAAGCCTGGCCGAGTTGGCGCAACGTGCACAGATGAGCAGCTACCACC
>JAIERD010000086.1 GCA_019747155.1 Pseudomonadaceae bacterium | reverse complement strand
ATGATGCGATACTGGGGGGTGCCGAAGACGGGGTGCTGCTGGAGGTGCTTGAGGCAGGCGAAGATCTGGGCCCAGCCGGGCAGGAAGACAAGGACGGCCCCGGGGATCTGGAGGGAGTTGATGTACTCCAGCAGGGCGGCCAGCAGCTCGAATCCCAAGCCCAGCAGCTGGCAGAGCAAAAAATACAGCTCGTGGCGGCGCGCACTCAGTGGCAGCAGGCGCAACAGCAGCAAGCGCTCGAACAGGCGCAGCTCGATCAGTTACTGAGCGAGGCTCAGGGCGGTAATGAGACGGCCCTGCGCGAACAATGGCAGCGACTGCTGAATCAAGGCCACGGCCTGGAGCGTCTTGGCGAGCTGGCGCTGCTGCGCCAGCAACTGGCCCAGCAGGCCGCGCAGTTGCAGGACGGTTTGAACACGCAAGGCAGCCAGTTAAGCGACAAAGAACAGGCCCTGGCGGCTTTGCGTAGCCAGTACAAAGACCTGGCTCAGCAGGTGCGCGACCAGGAGCAACTGCTCAAGCAGGAGCAGCGCATTCAGGCTCTGGAGGTCTACCGAGCGCAGTTGCAAGCGGGCGATGCCTGCCCGCTGTGCGGCTCCCACACGCACCCGGCGATTAGCGATTATCAGGTGCTGGATGTGTCGGCCACCGAGCAGACGCTGCAGGCCAAAAGCGCCGCGCTGGAGTCGCTCAAAGAACAAGGCGAAACCCTCAAGGCCGAGCTGGCCACCCTCACCGAGCGGGTTCAGCAGCAAGGCCTGCAACTGCAACACTGCGGGGATCAGCGTCAGCAGCAGGCCGAACTTTGGCAGCAACAATGTCAGGCATTGGGCTTGCAGCTGGCCGATGCCGCCGCCTTGAGCGCCGCTAAACAACAACAGAGCCGCGAACAGGCCGACCTGCAGCAACGGCTGGCGCAGCTCGATAGCCGCAAGGCCGCGCTGGAAAGCGCCCGCAGCCTTTGTCAACAGTCGGACAAAAGCTGCAATGAACTCGAGCAGCAACAGGCGTTGCTGCATAAAGACTGGCTCAATCAGCAGCAGCAACTGAGCGAGCTGGCCGAGCGCCTGGGGCAACTGCAACAGCAACACAACCAGCAGTCTGCTGCGCTCAGTCAGGCGCTGGCGGCATTCGGTTACAGCCTGCCGAGCGACGGCGCCAGTTGGTTGCGTGAGCGCGAGCAGGAGTGGCAGCTCTGGCAGCAACAGCAACAGCAACTGCGTGACCTCGACGCTCGCCAACGTGATCTTAAGCATGGCCTGCAGGCCGCCAGTCAGCTGCACGCACTCTGGCAGCAGCGTTGGACGGTTCTGGGGCAGGCTGATCTGGCTGACTTGGCGGCGGACGTTTTGGCGCAACTGTCGCTGGCGCAAGTCGAGGCCCAGTACCAGGCAGCGCAGCAGTTGGCCAGCGAACTGCTGGGTAAACAGCAAAGCCTCAGCGAGCAACTTGCGCAGGAGCAACAGACCCTGGCCAATCGTCAACACGACTGGCTCGCCGCCCTGGCGCAAAGCCCGTTTGCCGATGAAGCGGCCTTTGTCGCGGCGCTGTTAAGTGACGAGCAACAGAGCGGTCTGCGCAGCCTCAAGGCCCGGCTGGACAAACTGCTGACCGAAGCCTGCGCCCTTAAAGCCGCCAGCGCGCAGACCGTGGCCCAGCTGCTGGCTGCGCCGCAAACCCAGCTCAGTCGCGGTCAGTTGGATGAGCAACTGCAGGGCCTGCAAAGCCTGAGCAAAACCCTCAGCGAGCGCCAAGGCGAATTGCGCGCCCAGCTGCAGGGCGATGAGCTACGCCGGCAAGGCTTACAGGCGCTGTTTGCCGAGATCGGCGTTAAGCAGGTCGACTACGATCTCTGGCAGCAACTCAACAGCCTGATCGGCTCGGCCGATGGCGCCAAGTACCGCAAGTTCGCCCAGGGTCTGACCCTCGATCACCTGGTGTATTTGGCCAATCAACAGCTGCAACGCCTGCACGGCCGCTATCAGTTGGCGCGGCGCAGCAGCGGCGAGTTGGAGCTGGAGGTAGTCGACACCTGGCAGGGCGACGTGGCCCGCGATTGCAAAACCCTGTCTGGTGGCGAGAGTTTTCTGGTCAGCCTGGCCTTGGCCCTGGCGCTGTCGGATTTAGTCAGTCACAAGACCAGCATCGACTCGCTGTTCCTCGACGAAGGCTTCGGCACCCTGGATGGCGAAACCCTCGAGGTGGCGCTGGATGCCCTGGATGCCTTGAACGCCAGCGGCAAGATGATCGGCGTGATCAGCCACGTCGAGGCGCTGAAGGAGCGCATCCCGGTGCAGCTGAAAGTACACAAAAGCGTCGGCCTGGGTTACAGCGCGCTGGATAAACGTTATGCCGTGCCGGGCCAGGTATGAGCGGTGGGATGAGCCTGCGGCACGGCCGCCCGGTCGTGCACCTAAGGATTTTCTGCGGTTTTGGGTGTATAAAACCGCCGTTGATTAAAACCGTGGCAAGTGCAGCGCCACGCATATTTGTTTGAACCTGCTTCAGTCCATACAGCAGGTTCTCAGCATTGAGGAGTGATCATGGGCGCACAGTGGAAAGTTAAGGGTAGAGAAGCCGCCGCCAATACTCGCGGCAAAGTGTTCGG
>JAIERD010000442.1 GCA_019747155.1 Pseudomonadaceae bacterium | reverse complement strand
TCCACCAGGTCAGCAAAATGCAGACGACGTAGAAGCCGATAAACACATACAGCGCGGCTTGCGGGCCGCCGGTCAGGGCCATTGAGGTGCCGAAGGACTTAGGGATAAAGAACGCGCCGTAAGCAGCGATGGCCGAGCTGAAGCCCAGAACAGCGGCGGCTTCTTTACCGGCGTTTTTACCGGCTTGCTCTTGCACGTCCTTACCCTTGCCGGCGCTGAGGCGCTCGTGCAGGGTGCGGAAGATCACCGGGATCATCCGAAAGGTCGAACCGTTGCCGATCCCGGTGGTGACGAACAGCAACATAAACATCGTCAGGAAGCCGTAGAAGTTGCCGCCCTCGCCGCCCGTAGGCAGAAAATGCAGCACGCCAAACACCGCGCCGATCATCAGCACGAAGTTCCACAGGGTGACCTTGGCTCCGCCCATTTTGTCGGCCAACCAGCCGCCCACCGGACGAATCAGCGCGCCAACCAAGGGACCCAAAAAGGCGAATTTAAGTGGATCGACACCCGGAAACTGGGTTTTGATCAGCATCGGGAAACCGGCGGCAAAGCCGATAAAGGAGCCGAAGGTAGCCAGGTACAAGCAGCACATCAGCCAGTTGTGTTTGCGTTTGAAGATCACCGCTTGCTCGCTGAACGAGGCGCGGGCCGAGCTCAGGTCATTCATGCCAAACCAGGCGGCGAAGGTCACCGCAAGAATGAACGGCACCCAGATGAAACCGGCGTTTTGCAACCACAGCTGGCTGCCGTCGGGCAGGGTTTGCGGTGCGCCACCCAAGGCGCCAAACACCCCGAGAGTAATCACCAGCGGCACGCTGAACTGCATCACCGACACGCCCAGATTACCTAAGCCTGCGTTCATCCCCAGTGCAGTGCCCTGCTGGGCCTTGGGGTAGAAGAAGCTGATATTGGACATGCTGGAGGCGAAGTTGCCGCCGCCAAAACCACACAGCAGCGCGATCAACACGAAGACGTTGTAAGGCGTGCTGGGGTCTTGCACGGCAAACCCCATCCACAACGCAGGCGCCAGCAAGGTGGCGGTGCTCAGGGCGGTCCAACGGCGGCCGCCGAAGATCGGCACCATAAAGGAGTAGAAAATCCGCAAGGTGGCGCCGGACAAACCCGGCAAGGCCGCCAGCCAGAACAGCTGATCGGTGCTGAAGCTGAAGCCGATGCTGTTCAGACGCACGATCACCGTGCTCCAGACCATCCACACCGCGAAGGCCAGCAGCAACGCCGGGATCGAGATCCACAGGTTGCGCGTCGCTATCGCTTTGCCACTGGTGGCCCAGAAGTGACTGTCCTCTGGACGCCAATCGCTAATCACCGGCCCCTGTTTGGGCGCTTGGCCCGTCACCGCTTTATTTGTGGCTGACATGGTCTTGCTCCTAGAACTAATAAAAACCGTGAACGAATTAAGCGTCGCTGGGCAACGGGCCTTGCGCCCCACTGCCCATCATTGGGGTTTTGCGCACTTCGCTGAGGTACATCCAGATCAAGGAGATCCACACCACCCCGTACATCAACATGAAGCAGGAGCTGCGCACACCGGTGAGGTCCACCAGGGCGCCGAACATGATCGGCAACACGAAGCCGCCCAGGCCGCCGGCCAGGCCGACGATGCCGGAGATGGCGCCCATGTTGCTCGGGTAGTCATTGGCGATGTACTTGAACACCGAGGCCTTGCCGAAGGCGAAGGCGGTGCCCATCACAAACAGCAGCACGGTGAACAGCGTGGCGTTCAGGCCGATATGGAAACTGCGCGGGCCAGTCACGGTTTGAATAACCAAATCGGTGGGCGGATAGGACAGCAGGAACAGGCAGATCCAGCTCACCCACATCACCCACCAGGTCACGCTATGAGCGCCCCACTTGTCCGACATCCAGCCACCGAAAGCGCGCAACACGCCGCCCGGCAACGAGAAGCAGGCCGCCAGCAAGGCGGCGGTTTGCAGGTTGAAGCCGTATTCGGCTACGTAGTACTTGGTCATCCACAGAGCCAGGGCCACATAGCCGCCAAAAACGATCGAGTAGTACTGGCAGTAGCGCCACACTTTCGGGTCTTTCAGAGTGCGCAGCTGCTCGGCCAGCGACACCGAGCTGGACACCTGATGGTTCTTGTTCTCATAGGTGGTGAACCAGAACAGCAGCGCGGTGATAAACATGATGGCCGAGTAGACCTTCGGCACCATCTGCCAGCTGGCAGCGGCGATAATCGCTGGGGCGACAAACTTGGTTACCGCCGCGCCGGCGTTACCGGCACCAAAAATGCCCATGGCCATGCCCTGGGTGGATTTATCAAACCACTTGGCGACGTAGGCGATACCGACTGAGAAGGAGCCACCGGCCAGGCCAACGAACAGGCCAAGGGTCAGGAAGTGCCAATACTCGGTGGCCAGGCTGATCATGTAGATCGGCAGCACGCACACCAGCATCAAGATGAAGAAGACGATCCGACCGCCAAACTTGTCGGTCAGCAAGCCCAGCGGCAAGCGCACCAACGAGCCGGTCAACACCGGGGTGGCGGCCAGCAAACCAAACTGGGTTTCGTTCAGTTGCAGCAGTTCTTTGACCGGCACGCCAAGGATGGCGAACATCATCCA
>JAIERD010000460.1 GCA_019747155.1 Pseudomonadaceae bacterium | reverse complement strand
ACCTACGACCTTCGGGTTATGAGCCCGACGAGCTACCAGACTGCTCCATCCCGCGCCGGCAATTCTACTCGTGTGAGCGTAACTGTCAACCACTAAGTTAGAAAAAAGGGTTTTCTGTCAGATGCTTAGCGCTGTTAGTAAAGATTTTCGGGGTGATTCAGCGGTGCTATTAGCCGATGGGGTTTTTACCTTGGGCGCAGGTATGATGCGCTGTGCTGGCACTGCTGCTGCGCGTCAGCTGGGTGTTTTTTTGTTGCTTTACGGTCAAAACCGCAGGTTATGAGTTCAAGAAAAATCGTTCACGTGGATTGCGACTGTTTTTATGCCGCCATTGAGATGCGTGACGACCCGCGCCTGGCCAATAAGCCCTTGGCCGTGGGCGGTAGCGCCGAGCGGCGTGGGGTGATCGCCACCTGCAACTATGAAGCGCGGGCCTTTGGCGTGCATTCGGCGATGCCGACCCGACAGGCGCAAAAACTCTGTCCGGAGCTGGTCGTGGTCAAGCCACGGATGGACGCTTATAAGGCCGTGTCGCAGCAGATCCACGGGATTTTTGCCGACTACACCGAAATCATCGAACCTTTATCGCTGGATGAGGCTTTTTTAGATGTGTCGGCCAGCCCGCATTTTGCCGGCAGCGCCACCCGTATCGCCCAGGAGATTCAGCGGCGGATCGCCCGCGAGCTGCACATCACGGTGTCGGCCGGGGTGGCGCCGAACAAGTTTCTGGCCAAGATCGCCAGCGACTGGAAAAAGCCCAACGGCTTGTTTGTTATTACCCCGACGCAGGTCGATGAGTTTGTGCAGGTCTTGCCAGTGAACAAGCTGCATGGGGTTGGCAGGGTCACGGCCGAGCGCATGGCGCGCCTGGGTATCCATACCTGTGCGGATTTGCGTGAACGCAGCAAGTTGGTCCTGGCCCGTGAGTTCGGCAGCTTCGGCGAGCGGCTCTGGGGCTTGGCGCGCGGCATTGATGAGCGCGCCGTACAGATCGACAGTCGCCGGCAAAGCCTCAGCGTCGAACATACTTTCGATCAGGATTTACCCGATTTGAACGCTTGTTTGGCCCGCGTGCCAGAATTGCTGGCCGAGCTGAACGGCAGGCTGCAGCGGCTGGAGCAGAATTATCGGGCGGGCAAGCCGTTCGTTAAACTCAAATTCCATGATTTTAGCCAAACCACTATTGAGCAAGCCGGCGCCGGTTATGAGCTCGACAGCTTCCGGCTGTTGCTGAGCGCGGCGTTTTTCCGCGCCAACAAGCCGGTACGCTTGATTGGCGTTGGCGTGCGCTTGCTCGATTTGCGCGCCACCCATCAACAGCTGGAGTTGTTTGCGCGCTAAGTCTCGCTGACGCAGTTGCAGGTCGATTTTGTAGGGTGGGCTTCAGCCCACCGTTGCGTGACAAGGGGGCTGGTGGGCTAAAGCCGACCCTACGTTCTGCGTTCAACAGTTACAGCTACACAGCCTGTTAGTCATGACCCGATTCGAGGCGCATGGGTTTGCCCTCGGCGGGCCAAAGGCGCAGTTGTTCCTGACTGGAGAAGTCCCAGCGTTGCACTCGGCTGAGCTCCTCGAGAAAGCGCTGCTCTTGCTCCATCAGTGGCGGCGGGCAGATTTTGCGGGTGCTGCCAATCTCGCTAAAGCTGAGCTGATCGGCTTCCAAGTTATAGGAAGCGAACCAGTGATTGCAGCCGCCATTGCCGTAAGCGCGGCCATCTTGGCCGAGGATTAAGGTTGGGTGGCTGTGGTGCAGGCGCGGTTTCCCGCCGATCCATTCAGGTTGATAAACCCGCTCAGGAACCAGCTGCTGTGGCTCGGTTGCGCAGCCAAGCAGGCTGGCGGTGACAAGGCCGAGGCCAAGGTTTAGGCACACGCTAGCTTTCATTGGGCGTTCTCCTGGCATTTCGGGCAGCGGTGCTGAGCTGCAATGGCTTGCCAGCCGAGTTCGCTAATTCGTGCCTGAGCGGCCGGTGCCTGGGCTTTTTTGCCCAGGGCAACATCGACGGCAAACTCAAAGTCCAGCTCGGCCGGGCAGCTGTCGCATTTGACCTGCCAATTGAGAATAGCCAGTTCGCCAAACACCGGGCCCTTGGCTACGGCGACCCATTGTCCGGGCGGGCTGATCAGGCGGCGGACTTTCTCTACCTGCAAACGCAGGCACAGGTCGCGACTGCCTTTGAGGGTGACCAGCAGGGTGTCGCCGCTGAGAATCGAGCCGCCGTTGCCGGTGACTTGATAGCGGCCGGGGGCGAGCGCGCGGCATTCGCTGAGGGTGTGCTGGGGGTTGAGCAGGGAGTAACGGAAGTCGTGTTCGGCCATGGTCGAGTCGGTAGCGCCAGAGTCAGGAGGGTCAAGGCGCGCATCCTAACATGGGCTCGATTAAAGCCGGGCGCTGCCGGTCGTACCGTGTTGCTGCGAGGTGGCAATTAGCGAGCTTAACAGGCCGTTGAAAAACGTAAGCGAGGCGGGGAATACAAGGCAAAAACGGCCTAAAAAGCGCAGCTTACGTGTTGTAAATGAGCATTTGATTCGCGTTGCTCACCCCTTCGGGGCCGCGGGCCCGCGCGTTCAACGCTGCGCTTTTGTGAGGCCGT
>JAIERD010000018.1 GCA_019747155.1 Pseudomonadaceae bacterium | reverse complement strand
CTGCTGTTACTGCTGGTCATGCTGCTGATTGGCGGATTTCTCAGCACCTCGCTGGTCAGCTACTACACCTCGCGCGCTTCATTGCGCAGCAGCATTATCGACACGGCGTTGCCGCTCACCTCGGACAACATCTATTCGGAGATCCAAAAAGACCTGGTCCGCCCGGTGCTGATCTCCTCGATGATGGCTCGCGATACCTTTGCGCTGGACTGGTTGGCCGCTGGCGAACAAGAACCGGCGCAGATGACTCGTTACTTGCAAGAGATCATGAATAATTACGGCGCGGTTACCGCCTTCTTCGTCTCGGAGAAAAGTCGCACCTACTACCAAGCCAAGGGCGTACTGAAGCAGATCGATGAAAACCTGCCGCGCGACGCCTGGTACGCGCAAACCCGCAACATGACTGAGCCGTACAAGATCAATGTCGATGTCGACATGGCCAATGCCGACCGCATGACCTTCTTTATCAACTACAAAGTCTTTGATTACGAGCATAACTTTGTCGGTGTTACCGGCGTCGGCCTGGCCGTAGACGCCGTCGTGAAACTGATCGACGACTATCAGCAACGCTATCAACGCAGCATTTACTTCGTCGACAGCAACGGCCGCCTGACCCTGACCGGCGCCAACGGCGGCCCGCTGGGCAGCACCGTGGGACAGTCACTGCGCGACATACCGGGCATGCACGACCTGCTGACGCAACTGCCAAAACCTCAGGGCGGCAATTTTGAATATCAACTGCAAGGCAGCGGCCACTACATCAATGTGCGTTTTATTCCCGAGCTGAACGCCTATTTGTTTGTCGACGAAAACGAGAGCGACGCCCTCAGCGGCATCCGCACCACCCTCTATTTGAACCTGCTGATCAGCTTGATGATCAGCGCCATAGTGCTGACCCTGGTCAGCATCGCCATGCGCCGCTATCAACAGCGGATCGCCGCGCTGGCCACCACCGACGTGCTAACCGAACTGCCCAATCGGCGCGGTTTCGACCTGCTCGCCAGTCAAGCCCTGCAAGAAGCCAAACGCAATAACAGCCCGCTGAATGCGCTGCTCATTGACATCGATCACTTCAAAAACCTCAACGACACCTACGGCCACCTGGCCGGCGATGAAGTGCTGCGCAGCTTTGCCCGCCACCTCAGGGCCAGCATGCGCCAGAGCGACATCATCTGCCGCTGGGGCGGTGAAGAGTTCATCATCTTGTTCAAAGACACCGACAGCGCAACCGCCCAGTTGCTGGCGGAGAAAATCCGTGCGCAAACCGAGCTCAATCGCTACCCATTTGCCGGGGTTAACTTGCACGCCAGCATCAGCCTCGGGCTGACCGAGCTGCGCCCGGAGGATTCCCTCGACAGTTTGATTGGCCGCGCCGACCGTGCGCTGTACCGGGCCAAAGAGTCGGGACGCAATCGCTTGTGCGTGGATGCCGGCCAGTCGCTATGACCGATAGCGCCCAACAGTGTCCCGCCTGCGGACAGTCGAATCGCTGCGCCCTGGCCGACCCGCGCACCGCCGACCAGCCCTGCTGGTGTTTCAGTCTGACGATTGACCCCGCAGTAATCGACGCCCTACCCGCCGCCCAACGCGGGGTGGCTTGCCTGTGCCGGCGCTGCGCAGAAAACCTGGCGCCGACAACCCTGCCGCCAACGAGCTAGCCGTGCGCCTCGATCGTTTTCTGTGCAATCTGCCCAGCCTCAATCGCCCACAGGTACAACGCCTGCTGGCCGCCGGCGAGGTACGCGTCGACGCCCAGGTGATTCGCGATGGTCGCCATCCGGTGCGCGAGTTCAACCGCATCGAAGCAGCCGAACAGGTGCTGCAAGCCGGCAAAGCGGCGCGCTACTTTATGTTGCACAAGCCACCGGGCTACGTCAGCGCCACCCAACACCCGGAGCATCCAACCGTGCTCGATCTGCTCGATGAGCCTGGCAAAGATGAGCTGCACCTGGCCGGACGCCTGGACCTCAATACCAGCGGCCTGCTGCTGATCAGCAACGACGGTCTCTGGTCGCGCCGCGTGACGCAGCCAACCAGCCTGCTGGCCAAGGTCTACTGGGTGGAGACCGAGCAACCCATCGGCCCCGAATACGCCCAAGCCTTCGCCCACGGGCTGTACTTTCAGTACGAAGACCTGACCACCTTGCCGGCCGAGCTTGAGCTGATCGGCAGTCACAGCGCGCGACTGTCACTGCATGAGGGCCGTTATCACCAGGTCAAACGCATGTTTGGACACTTCCAGAACAAGGTCATCCGCCTGCACCGCGAACGCATTGCTGGCCTACCCCTCGACCCACAACTGGCGCCCGGCCAATACCGCGCCTTAACCTTGGCTGAAATTGCGCTGTTTTGACTCAACTGCCAAAAACGCGCCACAAGCCCCGGCAGCCGTGGCCTGGGAATATTTACCAAGGCAGTTAGCCGGGTAATTCTCAGCAACTCGCTAGAATGTTTACCGTCCTAAGGCTTCAATTACCCAAGTAACTAGGGTATAAAGCTGGCGCCTGAGCGGGTGTCGTATAATGGTATTACTCCAGCTTCCCAAGCTGATTACGCGGGTTCGATTCCCGCCACCCGCTCCACT
>JAIERD010000038.1 GCA_019747155.1 Pseudomonadaceae bacterium | reverse complement strand
AGGACGGTCTGGCCGGCTGGGATAGCCGGAGGCGCGTCAGCGTAGGCATGGGCAGGGATCAGCCAGTTGTCGGCGTGGAGTGGGTCAGGGTCTGCAACCGAGTCGCCAATGTATTCGCGAGTTACCGGGTTTGCACAGTGGATGAGCATGATTGCCTCACTCAGTATTTGATGCAGGATAAGTAGGCGATGTTGCGTGGCCGAACCGCGCCATACGTCATGTCAGTGTTGGTTGGTACGCCATTCGGTGTTGAGCTGTTACCAGGGTTTGTGTACCTGGCGTTCGGATAGTCTGCTAACGCGACAGCATCCAGACTCAGATCGTTGCGACCGGCAGCCCCAGGGTTTACAGCGAATGTTGTAATGCCGTCCCCCACTGGGCCTGAACCTGATGCGATGAATGTGCCTGCCTGTTTTGAGCCGAACGCGCGGGCGTGGTCAACACCTGCGCCATCATCCCAACTGCGCGTGAAATGCCCTCGGTCGTCGGGCAGGTTGAAGGTTGTAGAACCGTCACCTGCGCCGAATGTTGTGCCGATTGCAGCAAATAGCGCCGAGTATGATGTGCGGCTAACTGCGGCGCCGTTGGCTTTTAGCCAGCCGGGCGGGGGCGTACTGCGAGCGAAATTAGCCACTGTTCCAGGCGGCACCAGATCATTCGCGTTGAGGTTGCCGCTATGCCAGATTTCCCGGAATGGCCTCCAGCCCTCAGATCCAGATAAGCGTCGAAAACCGATTGAGTCCGCTGCGTAGTCAAGCGTGAGCTGAACCGCGTAGTTTTTGGATGCGCCACCACTGATCACCGCGGCGTTTATCAGTGCACCGTATCCGCTGCCAAAATCTGGGCGGCCCACAGTGTTTGTGGCGTAGCGATACAGCCCGCTGATTTCTGTTTCAGACCCAGTCATATTGCTCATGAAGGGTGGAGGCTGCACGTAGCTAGAGCCCCATCCGAAGGCGGCAGTAATGTCATTGCTGCCATCGAACGGTACACCGTTGATCGTTCTGGCCGCTGCCAGCTTGGAAGCCGTCCCGGCGTTGCCGCTGGTGTTCTGATTGCCTTCCTGATTCACGCCGGGCAGATTGATGTTGGCTGAACCGTCGAAGTTCACACCACCTATGCTACGCGCCGTTTTCAGCTTGCTTGCGGATACGGCGTTGGCGGTGGCTAGCAAGTAGTCATCTGGATTGAGATTGCCGCTGTGCCAGATTTCCCGGAATGGCCTCCAGCCCTCAGATCCAGATAAGCGTCGAAAACCGATTGAGTCCGCTGCGTAGTCAAGCGTGAGCTGAACCGCGTAGTTTTCGGATGCGCCACCACTGATCACCGCAGCGTTTATCAGTGCACCGTATCCGCTGCCAAAATCTGGGCGGCCCACAGTGTCTGTGGCGTAGCGATACAGCCCGCTGATTGCTGTTTCAGACCCAGTCATATTGCTCATGAAGGGTGGAGGCTTCACGTAGCTAGAGCCCCACCCGAAGGCCCCGACCCGCATCAGCGCACCTTCAGTTGCGTCTGTATGTGATGTTTGCTTAACCAGGCCCAGGAAGCTTCGCATGGCCTCCTCGTCTGTCTGGCCAAGCAGAGTGCGGGCCTTGGGGGTGAGGTCGGTGGTGGCGAATTGGTCGGCAGAAGTTGCGTAAATAATCTTATCTGCGGAAGTATCCACCCCTGCCAGAGCCGTTAGAGTCGGATCCTTGGGCTGAAAGTGCGCTACCAGCGGCCCGGCGATTTTCTCTACCGTGCGGCTGTCGGTGATGGTGTTGCTGTTCGGCAGATCCGCGATGGCCACGCAGTAGTGCTGCACGCCTGCGCTGTCCACGTAATCCACTTTCCCTGCGCCCCATACCACGCTCCAGCTCGCCACAACGTCGCTCAGCTCGCGCTGCAGGGCCACATCCAGCCACGCGGTCGTGGGGAGTGCTGGCGGCACCACGGGCAGAGCTGCAGAGCGCTGCAGGCGAACGCCTTCCACGTAGGCGGTGCCTGGCTTGAGCTGATACACCGCCCCGACTTTCTCCAGCTGCAGCGCAGTGCCGAAGAAGCACGCCCGGCCGAAGATATCGCGGTTGCTCTGGCGCTCGCGTTCGTCAATTCCAGCCAGGCGCACGGTGAAGTCGTGCTGCCAGGTGCTGGCGTCGATGGTCAGGCCGGTTAAGGCCTGGGCCCCGTCGAACACCACCAGAAAGTTGCGGGTGACGTTGTTGCCCAGCTGCAGCGGCGGGATGTTGCGGCGCTTCTGCTGGGTGGGCACGTAGGCCACCATCAGCAGCACGTTCTCGGCGGTTTCCAGGCCGATCCAGTTCCAGTCGAAGTCGCCGATATCGCTGCCCATCATCAGGCTGTAAACCACCTGATTGGGGTTCACGTAGCCGGCGTCGGTCACGTCGTAGGTGCCGACGATCTGCCCGGCCGCAGGTTTGCCGGCGGCTCGACTTACCGGCCCGTTGGGGTCGAGGCCGGGCACGTTGGCCAGGATGAAGCGGGACACGGTGAGGATCTGCTGCGCGCCTTGTTTCTGCGCAATCAGGCTTTCACCGGCAAGGGTAATGCTGGCACC
>JAIERD010000050.1 GCA_019747155.1 Pseudomonadaceae bacterium | reverse complement strand
GCCCTGAGTTCTACCAAGAGCTTTGGAAAACGCTCTCTGAAAACGGCTTCTGGGAGGGTGAGATCTGGAATCGCCGCAAGAACAATGAAGTGTTCCCAGAGTGGCTAAAAATTAGCGCCGTACGTGATGAGCAAGGCCAGGTCATTAACTACGTGGCTTCCCTCACCGACATCACTGAGCGCAAAAGTGCCGAGCAGAAAATTCAGCATCTGGCCTTCTATGATCCACTGACTAATTTGCCCAATAGGCGCTTGTTGCGTGACCGTCTCCAACAGGCGATGGCCTTATGCGGCCGGAAAGGCATGTATGGCGCACTAATTTTTCTTGATATGGATGACTTCAAAAACGTCAACGACCTTTATGGTCACCAAGTTGGCGACGAGTTGCTATGTCAGGTGGCCAAGCGCCTTACTGAAACGCTTCGAGAACAGGACACCGTGGCACGTCTTGGCGGGGATGAGTTTGTAATCCTGTTGGAGGGTTTGGAGTCCTGTGCCGAGGAGGCAGGCACCCAGGTTGAGCACATAGGTATCAAGTTATTGCAGGCGTTGCGTGAGCCTTATTTAGTCAGCGGTCATCGGTTCAACAACAATAGCGCCAGCTTGGGTATTGTGATGTTCAATGATGCTCACCACTCGGTAGATGAGTTGAAGCAGCATGCGGAATTATCCATGTACAGCTCAAAAGCCTTGGGCAAGAACGCACTCAGTTTCTACGACCCGCAGATGCAGGCTATGGTGAGCAAGCGCCTGCAACTCGAAGAAGATATTCGTCGCGGCCTAGCAGAAGAAGAGTTTGTCATTTACTTGCAGCCACAGGCTGGGGTGAATGGCTATCTCGAAGGTGCAGAGGCCCTTGTGCGATGGCAGCATCCCCAGCGTGGTGTTTTGGGGCCCGGCGTATTCATCGAGATCGCTGAACGCAGCGACCTTATTGAAGTGATGGATCTTGCAACCTTGCGCCAGGGCTGCGAGCTCCTTGCCCGCTGGTCAAACCAGCCGCAGCGAGCTGCTTTGAGCTTGTCAGTTAACATTAGCTCCAGACTGCTTTACAGGGATGACTTTATCGATCTGATTAAGCATTTGTTGGATGAAACCCAGGCCAACCCACTGCGCCTAAAGCTCGAAATAACTGAGTCACTGTTGCTCACTGACAAGGAGAAGGCAGTGATGCGCATGCAGTCACTACGGGAGATGGGCATTCGCTTTTCCATCGACGATTTCGGTACCGGTTATTCGTCCATGGCTTACCTTCAACAGTTGCCGCTCGATCAGTTGAAGATCGACCAGTCATTTGTGCGTGACTTACCTGAAAACATGAGCGGTCTGGCTATAGTTCGCGCCATCTTGGCTATGGCGCATAGTCTTAATCTCGAAGTCATTGCTGAGGGCGTAGAGACCTTGGCTCAGCGTGATGCCCTGAGCGATAGCGGATGTAAGCACTTTCAAGGTTATCTGTTTGGCAAGCCGGTTGCTGTGGCAGACTTCGAGGTCATCTCTCTCTGCTCTGGAAGTCAGCACTGAATAGCCCCTGTTTCTGTAGACACCTGATGACCGCTATTGGCCGGCTGCAGCCGGTAGCCACTTGCTGGCGTCACCCCAAAGCAGCCTGTTGCCATCAGCAGCTTCGGCCAGTAAGCGCGCTGAAAGAGTATTAGACGTATGCGTCTGGGCATCCCGTCTTGCGCAACTAAGCCGGTCGCCACCTATGCGGCAGCAGCTCCGCAATCTCACTTGCCCGCTGCGTCGGCAGGTGCGTCAGTACGTCCTTCAAATAGGCGTACGGATCATGCCCGTTGAGTCGAGCCGACTGGATCAAACTCATGATCGCCGCTGCCCGTTTACCGCTGCGCAGTGAACCTGCAAAGAGCCAGTTCTTGCGCCCCAACGCCCATGGCCGGATCTGGTTTTCTGCCCAGTTATTATCGATGGGTACGGCCCCGTCATCGAGATAACGCGACAGCGCCGTCCAGCGTTTCAGGCTGTAATCCAATGCTTTGCTGATGGCCGAACCATCATGCACAAGTAGGCGCTGGGAGATCATCCAGGCATGCAGCATATCCATCACCGGTACGGCTTTTTCTTGCCGTATTCGGCGGCGTAAATCCGGCTCTAGGTCGCGGACTTCGCTCTCGATTTCGTACAGTAACTGGATATAACGCAAGGCCTGTTCGGCAAGTTGGCTCTTGTTGGTGGCGTGCAGCTCGAAGAACTTGCGCCGCGCATGGGCCATGCAGCCGATCTCGGTGACACCGAGTTCAAAGCTGGCCTTGTAGCCACCAAAATCATCGCAGACCAGCTTGCCCTTCCAATCTTGCAGGAAGTTGCGGGCGTGTTCTCCGGCTCGGCTGGGGCTGAAGTCGTAAACGACCGCTGCCAAGTCCGAGAACTGGCTGGTGGCGTAGGCCCAGACATAGGCGCGATGGGTTTTCTTCGCGCCCGGCGTGAGCATCTGCACCGGCGTTTCATCGGCGTGGATTACGTCATGCCCAACCGATAGCTTCGAAGAGGGTGTTATGCGTGCGGTAAACCACAGCGGTGATAGCGACAGCACTGGGT
>JAIERD010000099.1 GCA_019747155.1 Pseudomonadaceae bacterium | reverse complement strand
GCGATATAGGGCAGCACGCCGACCAGGCAGATTAGCGCCACCGCCACCGCCAACGACTGGGATTTGCCGTAACGGGCGGCGATAAAGTCGGCAATCGAGGTGATGTTCTCCTGCTTGCTGATCATCACCATCTTTTGCAGCATCCAGGGCGCGAACAGCATCAGCAGGATCGGCCCCAGGTAAATCGGCAGAAACGCCCACAGCTGCCCGGCGGCCTGACCGACCGCACCAAAGAAGGTCCAGCTGCTGCAATACACCGCCAGCGACAGGCTGTAGACCCAGGCGCGAACCTTGGGCGGCAGCGGCGTGCGACGGCGGTCGCCATAAAAGGCGATGGCAAACAGAATCGCCATATAGACCAGGGCGACAACGGCGATCAGGCCGATGGACAGCGTCATGCAAACTCCAATGGCAGCGGACGACTCGGGCAGCATCCGCGCGGCGGCGAGCCTTCGCGAATTAGCCGGTTGATTGGCCTCAGTCTCGCACGTCAGCCGCCGTCCGTCAGGGGCGACCAAGGTCGCATGCCTTGAGTCACCCTGCCTGGCCCTGTTAGCGTGGCCGCCCGCGGCGATTCTGGCCGCAATAGGTCTAACGGAGTTTGGCGATGTTGCTACTACAGCCAACCACCTTGCAGCGCGGTGCTTTGCGGCTTGCTCCGCTGCATGAAGCCGATATTGCCGAGTTGTTGTCCTTGGCTGAAGCCAACCGTGAACAACTGATTTATATGAATGGTCCGTTGCGCCCGGATTGGTATCGTCAGGCGTTGCTTGAACAGCGCGAACTGCGTGCGCTGGTGTTCAGTGTGCGGCTGGGCGATCGCCTAGTGGGTACCACGCGTTTTGCGGGCTTCAATCCGTTGCTGCCGGCCGCCGAAATCGGCTGGACCTGGCTCGATCAGGCGCAGCATGCGAGCGGCCTGAACAGCATGATCAAATACCTGATGCTGCGGCATGCCTTTGAAGAATGGCAGTTGGTGCGCGTGCAGTTGCAAACCGCACAGAGCAATCTGCGCTCACAACGGGCCATCGAGAAACTCGGCGCCCAGCCTGAGGGCGTGCTGCGTAACCATCGGCGCCTGGCCGACGGACGTTTGGGCGCGAGCCTGCTGTACAGCATTACCGACCAAGACTGGCCGCAGGTTAAACAACAGCTGCAGGCGCGCTTCGGTGCTTGAAGCTGTCGGGATAAAGCCGCGCGGCGCTTAAGGAAAGCCTATGTCCCGTCAATCCGAGTTTCTGCAAGCCACCCGTGACATGTTGCCCTTGCTGGTCGGCGCCATGCCGTTCGGTATTATTTTTGGCGCGCTGGCCGCCAGTGCCGGCTTGTCGGCGGGTCAAGCCCTGGGTATGTCGCTGCTGGTGTTTGCCGGTTCCGCGCAATTTATCGTGATTTCCCTGCTCGGCGCCGGTGCGGGGGCTGCGGTGTTGCTGCTCACTACCTTGGTGGTCAACCTGCGCCACGCGCTCTATAGCGCCACTTTGCAGCCGTTTGTGCGGCACTTGCCGGCGCGCTGGCGGGTGCCATTGGCGTTCTGGTTGACCGACGAAGCCTTCGCCGTGGTGCAGCACCGTTATGCCGAGAGCGACAGCTCGCCGTACAAGCATTGGTATTTTCTCGGCGCGGCTCTGGCGATGTACCTGAACTGGCAGCTGTGCACCTTGATCGGCGTGCTGTTTGGCCAGTCGGTGCCGGACCTGGCCGCCTGGGGCCTGGATTTCGCCATGCTGGCGACCTTTATCGGCGTGGTGGTGCCGATGCTGCGCAATCGCCCGCAAGTGGCGGCCGCGCTGGTGGCCGGCGGCGTGGCGCTGGTCTGTCATGGTTTGCCCTACAAGCTGGGCTTGTTGGCGGCCGCCGCCAGCGGGATTGCCGTGGGTTTGCTGCTGGAGCGCCACGCCGCTCGGGCAGAGGAGCTTGCCTGATGGCGATCTGGAGCCTGATTCTGGCCATGGCGGCGATCACCTTCGCGATCCGCTATAGCCTGTTTGCCTTCCCGCATTTGCGCTTTCCATTATTGGTGCGCCAAGGCCTGCATTACGTGCCGAGCGCAGTGTTGAGCGCGATTGTCATCCCTGGGATGTTTATGCCCGATGGCCAGCATTTTGATTTGGCGCTGGATAACGCCTATCTGCTGGCCGGCCTGGCGAGCATTGTTATCGCGGCCTGGAGCCGGCATTTGCTGGCCACCATCGGCGGCGGTTTGCTGATATTTTTTCTGTTGCGTGGGTTGTTGGGGCAATTACCCCTGTAAGTGAGGCCGACTTTGTCGCAATAACCGGACAAAATCGGCCAAGCTTGTGGCTTTTGCCCTGCGCGATGCGATCCAATAGCAAACGGCCAGCCCAGACCGTGTGAAAACGTAGCGAGCGAAGGTTAGGCAAGGCACAACGCAGCGAAGCGGAGTAACAACCGAAGGTTGGCCCGCAGGGCAAGCGAAGCGCAGTCAAGCAGGCGAGGACGCGGAGTTTACGAGTTGTAGCAGTACTCGCTACGCTCGCCCTCCGGGCCGCACTGAAGTGCGTTCAGCGGGCAAGCCCGCTGTCCGA
>JAIERD010000518.1 GCA_019747155.1 Pseudomonadaceae bacterium | reverse complement strand
CGGCTATCGAATTTCTCCGCCGACATCGCTCATGAGCTACGCACCCCCGTCAGTAATTTGATGATGCAAACCGAGGTTGTGCTCTCCAGACCAAGAAGTAGCGAGACCTATCAAGAAACCCTGTATGCCAATCTGGATGACTTGAAGCATATGTCGCGGATGATCGATGACATGCTGTTTTTAGCCAAAGCCGATAATGGCTTGATCATGCCAGAACACCAGGAGGTCGCGCTGGAAGACGTAGTGAATAAGCTATTCGAGTACTACCGCCTGCTAGCTGATGAGCGTGGCATTCAACTGCAGTTGCAAGGCCACGGCAATATTCGTGGCGATGTGCTAATGCTGCATCGAGCCATTGCCAACTTACTGTCCAATGCCCTGCGCTATACGCCAGAAGGCCAAACCATAACGGTAAGCATCTGTCAAAATAACCGACTCATCGAGTTAAGCGTGGCCAACCCAGGGCCAAAAATTGCTGACGAACATCTTGAGCAACTATTTGACCGTTTCTACCGTGCCGACCCCGCACGACGTGAAGGAAACAGCAATAACGCAGGTCTTGGTCTTGCCATCACTCGCTCAATAGTAACTGCCCATCAGGGGAAAATTAACTGTACTTCAGTGACTGGGCTAACGACATTCCACCTAGTATTTCCTGTCCTTTAGGACTGCATGCGGCGCTTGCCTCGCGTGACTACTAGGATAATTTATATCGACCACTCACGGAGCGGCGCAGGCCAACCAATACTAGTCTTAGATTAGAATCTGGCGTAATCGCCCCCCCTTAAGTGCTTACCGAAAAATAAAGTTGCAACGATTTCCTAGCTGTATTCAGGTAAAGCGGGGCTTTCAGGCGGTTTTAGCCACCAGTCAGATAACCTAACGTATCGCCAATGACTTAGTAACGACGCCGCTTGAACGACACGACTTATTTAAAAACCTGACAGGAATGTAATGTCCACGTCGGCCAACTGACAACCCCGAGCCTTTAACATGGCCAGTACTTCTATCTCGAGGTCACTATGAAAATCAAGCTCGCTACTCCCGTTATCGCCGCCATAAGCCTTCTCTTTGGCGCTACAGCTATGGCCAGCGTAGGCCACGACAAAAATGACATTGGTCAACCTGGAACCGCAGCGGAGGTTACCCGCACCGTCGAGGTGAAGATGGGTGATATTTTCTTCTCATCCAAAAGTATCAGTATCAAACCAGGGGAGACGATTCGATTCGTCCTGCGCAACGAAGGTTCGCTGCTACATGAATTCAACATTGGTGATGCAGCTGCCCATGCCGCTCACCAAAAAGAAATGGCCGCCATGTTCGAGAACGGCACACTAGGAGCTACAGGGTCCGGACAGATGGCCAATATGGGACATAACATGAACGGAATGAAGATGGCCGGGATGGAGCACAACGATCCGAACAGTGTTCTGGTTGAGCCTGGCGCAACCCAAGAGCTCATATGGACATTCACCCAGAGCACAGCACTGGAGTTCGCTTGCAACGTGCCAGGCCATTACCAGTCTGGAATGGTTGGTCAATTTGAATTAGAAAAAAACTGATTCAGAGTCTTGCATGTCTATGCGACGTTAGAAATCGATGGTCTCAAGTGGCTCACCGACTCTAGGGTTATGCGAACGTTTTTTAGGCGGAGACTCAATAGCGGCGTTCCGAACGCAGCTATTGAGTCTCGGAAACCTTACAGAAATGTAATCACATAAACAGTGCAGATATGGCGTAATCAGTAATATTGCGTCGGTATCTTTAAAGATGCCGCACTGTTTTGTTTTTCAATGAGATCTCGACTATGCATTGTAAAACCTCTAGACGTACCTTTATCAAAGGCTTGACCGCCGCCGGCTTACTCGGTGGTTTGGGGCTGTGGCGTTTACCGGCATTTGCCGCCACGCCTTGGGCGTTGCCTGGCGAGTTGAAGGGGACGGAGTTTGACCTGTATATCGGCGAAACCCCGGTCAATATTACTGGTACGCCACGTACCGCGATGACCATTAACGGCACGATGCCGGGGCCTATCTTGCGTTGGCGCGAGGGCGACACCATCACCCTGCGCGTGCGCAACCGGCTCAAGGAAGACACCTCGATCCACTGGCACGGCATTATCCTGCCAGCCAATATGGATGGCGTGCCGGGGTTGAGCTTTCATGGTATCGCACCCGACGGCATGTATGAATATCGTTTCAAGGTCCACCAAAACGGTACTTACTGGTATCACAGCCACTCCGGCTTGCAGGAGCAGGTGGGCGTGTACGGCGCGATCATTATCGATGCCAAACAGCCTGAGCCTTTTACCTACGACCGCGAACATGTGCTGATGCTCACTGACTGGAGCGACGAGCAGCCGGCGCAGTTGCTGGCCAAGCTCAAGAAGCAGTCGGACTATTACAACTTTCACCAGCGCACCGTCGGTGACTTTATCAACGACGTCAGCGACAAAGGCTGGGACGCGACCGTAGCCGATCGTGTGATGTGGGCCGAAATGAAGATGAGTCCCACCGACCTGGCCGACGTCAGCGGTT
>JAIERD010000283.1 GCA_019747155.1 Pseudomonadaceae bacterium | reverse complement strand
GGGTCGAATGGCTGATCGACACCCTGAAGATGCTAAAAAAGGTCAAGGTGCTGGTCATCTGCGCCCACGCCGAAACCGCCCTGGATCTAGAAGACGCCCTGCGCGTGCGCTCCGGCACCCTGGCCACGGTGTTCCACGAGGGCATGAATATCCTCGAACGGGATCGCGCCGCCGCCTACTTTGCCGATGAAGAATTTGGTGCCCAGGTGCTGATCTGTTCGGAAATCGGCAGTGAAGGTCGTAACTTCCAGTTCGCCCATCACTTGGTACTGTTCGATCTGCCGGCGCACCCCGACTTGCTCGAGCAGCGCATCGGCCGCCTCGACCGTATTGGTCAACAGCACACCATTCAGCTGCACGTGCCGCACCTGCAGAACAGCCCGCAAGAGCGGCTGTTTCAGTGGTATCACCAGGCGCTAAATGCCTTCTGCAACACCTGCCCAACCGGCAACGCCCTGCAGCATCAGTTCGGCCCACGGCTGTTGCCGCTGCTGGAAGCTGGCGATGACGGCGAGTGGCAAGCACTGGTCGACGAGGCGCAAATCGAGCGCATTCGTTTGGAAGGCGAGCTGCACGCCGGCCGCGACCGTTTACTGGAACTCAACTCCGGCGGCGCCGGTGAAGGTGAGGCGCTGGTTGAGGCGATCCTCGAACAAGACGACGAATTTGCCCTGCCGATTTACATGGAGGCACTGTTCGACGCCTTTGGTATCGACAGCGAAGACCACTCCGAGAACGCCCTGATTCTACGCCCGAGCGAAAAAATGCTGGATGCCAGCTTCCCGCTCGGCGACGACGAAGGCGTGACCATCACCTACGACCGCGAGCAAGCCCTGAGCCGCGAGGACATGCAGTTCCTCACCTGGGAACACCCGATGGTGCAAGGCGGCATGGACCTAGTGCTGTCCGGCTCGATGGGCAACACCGCGGTGGCGCTAATCAAGAACAAGGCGCTAAAACCCGGCACCGTGTTGCTTGAGTTGCTGTATGTCAGCGAAGTGGTCGCCCCGCGCGCCCTACAACTGGGCCGTTACCTGCCACCGGCGGCGCTGCGCTGCCTGCTGGACAACAACGGTAACGACCTGGCCAGCAAAGTCTCCTTTGAGACCCTCAGCGACCAGCTAGAAAGCGTGCCACGGGCCAGCGCCAATAAATTCGTGCAAGCCCAGCGCGAGGTGCTCAATCCGCAAATTAATGCGGGCGAGGCGAAAATCGCCCCACGCCACGCCGAGCGCGTGGCCGAAGCCAAGCGCCGCTTAGCCGCCGACACCGAGGAAGAGCTGGCCCGCCTAACCGCCTTGCAAGCGGTCAACCCCAGCGTGCGCACCAGCGAGCTGGACGCCTTGCGCAAGCAGCGCGAACTGGGTTTGGCGATGCTCGACAAAGCCGCGTTGCGGCTCGAGGCCATCCGCGTACTGGTCGCCGGTTAGCCACTCGCCGGCGGATAAGGCCACACAAAACACCGCTCACTGCCGTAACCTACGGCGCTGAGCGGTGTTTTTTTTGCGCGCGGCGAACGACTAAAGCGCCGGGTTGATTTTTTGCTCAACAGGCCGCGCAGCACGCGGCCAGATAACTCACGCGACCCCCACCGTTAACGCACGCAATAATCGAGTCATTTCACAATGTCCACCTATCGACAGTATTTTTGCTGTTTACTCTTCTCGCTGTTTGCGGCGCCAGTCAGTGCCTGGCAGGACGGCGATGAGCATAAGTGTCCGCAACAGGGCGCCTACCTAAACACGTGGTACGGCTTTAGCGTGCAACTACCGCCAGACCTGAAAGGCTGCCCTAACTCCCCAGTGGGCATGAGTGATCACGGCGTCTCAATGGCCCTAGATGCTGCACAAACACGCTGGATTGAACTCTATGCGGGCTACAACGCGGCACTTTATGCAAACTTAGAGGAAGCCGTCGCGGCGACAATTGACGGCTTAGGTGAGGATGCTGACACCGCTACTGGCTCACTGACGCCGCTATCGCGCAGCAGTTTTGACCTCGATGGCTTGGCCGCGACACGAGTGGTGTTGCGTTATCGGCTCAAGAGCAGCGGTAAGTTGATGATTTACGACTCAACCGAGGCATTACGCGACGTAATACCGCAACAGACCGAGCCTTCGCACACCTATGCAATCTCACTCACCACCTCGCCAGAGCACTATACCGAGGATCGCGCCACGCTGGAGCAGGTTTTAGCCTCATGGCGACAAGCCCCCAATGAAGACAGCCCGCCAGCTTCGCCGTAGCAACAGCGAGGGCTAAGTTCGCCCATGGCGTAGCGGTTCTAATGCAGCGCCGCCGCGGAATGCAAGCCCTGCCCCCGCACGCTGGGCAAAGCAACAGATCGATTTAATCGATTATGAAGCGGCGAAATTTGCGCTATTTATCCAGTCAAGACTGATTAATCATCGCCCGCATCAGCAAGCCCAATCGCTACTGGCGATGATCGAACTACGCTCTAGGATTGCCGCGACTATGACTGGCATAACGGGCTGAATGCCCACCGGGACTTTTCCTTCGCCGATTATCATGA
>JAIERD010000107.1 GCA_019747155.1 Pseudomonadaceae bacterium | reverse complement strand
CCCCGGTCGCTTGTTCCAGTCGTGCTTGGGCGCTGCGAGTGGCGTCCTGCAAACTACTGAGCACGGGATGCAGTTCGAGTGCTGGGGGCGTCTCAAGTATTTCATTCTGCTGCGGCAAAACCGCACCACGACTAATCAGGGCAAACGCTTGATGGGCTCGCTGCAACTCCAGTTGGGCAATACTTTGCTGCTGTTTCGCCTGCTGAATTCGGCTTTTTGCTTGGCTTTGATCGAGTGCAGCCAGATCACCAGCCTGCACACGCATGCCAACATCCTTGGCCAACGCCTGCGCTTCATCGAGCTGGCGATTGGCGCTGGATAAATCGACTTGCGCAAAGCGCACCGCCCACCAACTCTCGCGCAACTGACCGGCAAGCTGCCAGCGGCTCAGTGCACTGCGCCCGCTAAAGGCGTTTTTTTCGGCATTGGCCAAGGCCTCGGCTTGATCACGTTGGCCCGGCAACCAAATAGGCGCACTCACCCCAACTTCCCACTCGCGGCGCCCGTAATCACCGTTGAGTTGATCAGTGGTATTGAACACCCCGACGCTCGGTGGCGCGGGTGTCCAGGCCTGACTGGCCGAAACTTGCGCCGTAAATTGCTGATCGCGGGCGCTGAGCTGGTTAGCCTGTATAGCCCAAGCGTGATCAAGCGCATCACGCAAGGTTGCGGCTTGCGCACTGCCGAGCAAGGTAGCACTGGCGAGGATACCAATGCGCAGTAAGTGGATGCCGAGCACAGGAATTAACCTTTTATATAAAACGTGGAAAAAATGAACTAGCACTGCCAGCGCAGTGGCCGACAATGCCACACGCCTAATCAGCACGTGATTACATTTTTGTCAGGTTCAGCGACGAACAAAGATATTGGAAAACACTCAGCAACAACGGCGCCTATCGGCGCCGCAAAACTATGGAAGAGTTAAAAAACCCTCAAACCAAGTAACTCTATTTGTGGCACTCGCTCATCATCAGCTTGTGCTCACGTTGCATTTGGTCAAGCGCATCGTCCATCGTTTTGTCGTGCGCTTCCATCCACGCTAAATGTTGTTCAGTGCTCATGTCAGCGCTGGGATGATCCGCATGCAAAGCTTGCATCATGTTGCCGAGCAACTGCATGTGCTCACCCATTTTCACTTGACGCTGATCCGCTGGCGCTTTTTCAGCCACTATCAGTGCTGCTTGGGATTTAGCGCGTAATTCTTGGATGTGCTGATTAACTCGGTCACCACCGCCTTCAGCCCAGACGGCAGAGGAAAGGATCAAAGCGGCAGACAGTAGCAGTGGTTTGATAGCATTCATGGTAGTGCCTCCAAAGTGTCATTCTTACCCGGCCGAAATGGCCAGCTAGCAAGCAGATAACTCTGCTCTGGCTTGCACCTTAGCCCACCGAACCTGACAACAAACCAAGGTGAAAATTACATTTTTGTCAGCTACTAGTTAGCCCTCACTAATAGCGGCACACTCTGCACATCAGGAACATTAATTAAGCAGATGAAGGTTATTACTGCTCAATAGTGACCAAGCCCCTAGACATACGAAATAGAACTCGCTGGAGCCATGTACCCCTGCAATCTGCCGAGGCTCGTCCTGCTGATAAGCCATTGTCATAAGCCTCTTAAATTGTTTATTGCATCGCAAGCATTGAGACTCGACATTGATTGCAACAACAATGACATAGAGAGAATCAACTCTCTCCGCGCCCGCAGCTCATTCGTACCGCTGGTTACTTGCGTTACACCTCAGAACCACTGGAGTCGGCATGAAACGAGTATCGCTAACAACCCGCTTAAGCTTGCTGTTTATGCTCGCGGTGACCGCCGTATTGCTCGTGGCCGGACTGAGTTTTTATCATCTAAGTCAGCATCATTTCATGCTGCTAGATAAGCAAACGCTTGAAGAAAAACGCCTGGCAACACAAGAGCTTCTTGTCACGCTGAAGAATATTGAGCAGCTCGAAAAGCTGAAGCCGCGCTTGCACGCATTGCTAGGAGCGCATAGGGATTTAACGGCGATTATTCTCGATAACTCGGGCAACACTTTGTTCGCTGCGCCGGGAGAAGTTGCCTTGCCCGAAAATTTACGCGAAACGTCCAGCCGAGAGGTTTGGCAGTGGCAGGGTCAAGGTCATACATTTCTTGGGCTCACAACGCACGTAAGTTCGACAATGTCGGGGCAAGGCCAACCGCTGAGTTTCATCCTGATGCTGAATACCACCCAGCATGTTCAGTTCTTTTCGGCCATCGCGCATTGGTTTTGGATTAGCTTGCTTGTCAGCGCATTAGTCAGTGGCGGACTTAGCTGGCTTATCGCCCGCAGCGGCTTGGTGCCCTTGCGCCAGGTGACAAGTGTCGCGGCGTCTATCTCAGTCACCTCACTTAAGGAGCGCATTCCACTGGCGTCCGTACCACTTGAACTACGCCAGTTGGTGGCTTCGTTCAACGCCATGCTGGGGATGTAAGCCGGAACCCCAGAAATTTACGTCACCCTAGTTGGGTGGGCTCATCACTAGTGTCACCAGCTACCTTCTGG
>JAIERD010000411.1 GCA_019747155.1 Pseudomonadaceae bacterium | reverse complement strand
AATAACATAAATTGCGGGCACCCTACAGATTGAGAAACATGAGCACTAATCAACCAACCATTCTGGTCATCGACGACGAAGCGCAGATCCGCAAGTTTCTGCGCATCAGCTTGGCGGCCCAAGGCTACAAAGTGCTGGAGGGCAGCAATGGTGGCGAGGGCTTGGCCCATGCCGCGCTGGCGAAACCCGATCTGGTGGTGCTCGACCTCGGCCTGCCGGACATGGACGGCCAAACAGTGCTGCGCGAACTGCGCGAGTGGTCGCAGGTGCCAGTGCTGGTGCTCTCAGTGCGCGCCAGCGAGAGCGAAAAAGTTCTGGCCCTGGACGGCGGCGCCAATGACTACGTGACCAAACCCTTCGGTATCCAGGAATTTCTCGCCCGCGTGCGGGTGTTGCTGCGCCAAGCCGGCAGCGGCGAGCAACAGGCCGCCAGCGTCAGCAGCGGGCCGTTAACAGTGGATTTCGCCTATCGCCGGGTGACCCTGGATGGCGCCGAAGTGGCGCTGACCCGCAAGGAATACGCGGTACTGGCCGCGCTCGCCCGCCACCTCGGCCGGGTGCTGACCCAACAACAACTGCTCAAGGACATCTGGGGCCCCAGCCACGCCGAAGACAGCCACTACCTGCGCGTGGTGGTCGGTCATCTACGCCAGAAGCTCATCGACGACCCCGCCGCGCCGCGCTTTATCGTCACCGAAGCCGGGGTTGGGTATCGGTTACTTGAGATCTTAACCGCGAATGGTTCTTCGTGCAGTTGAGAGACCTGTAACGGCTGAGCGCAGTAGGTCACGACTGGCTGTTGTCGGCCCAGAAGCAGTCATTCAGCAAGGGCTGCTTGCGCTCCGTGGCAACAAATACCCACGCTAATAAACTATCGCTACAGTCACATTAGATAAGCACTAGTCGGTATTAAAGTGCCGAATTCAAGCAGGGTAATCCTCGTTTGAAGATTTATATTGCCGATTAAGCGATCGTGATCCAGAATTATCAGCATCTTAATGCCGATTGAAGCTGCCGCCATGCACAACGTGCTGACCATACAAACCTATGTAAACGGCCAATGGCACGACGCCCTTGATTTGAGCTTTTCGGATACGCAAAAGGTTGCCGGTACGCGCACTACGGCTTCGTACAAGACGGCATACCTGCATGACTTTTATCCTGTGACAGATAGCATTTTCGAATATGCCGTCAGCGTTAACTTGCCAGTCAACTGGGCTTCTGACGATAGCAAAGGCTTCCCAGCCTTCGTCTACGACATCATTCCGGCGGGTCATGCAAGAAAGTCGCTGCTCAAGCGTTTCAATGATGAAAAGCCTGAGGGAATGGATACTGATCTGTTCTTGTTGGCTAGATGCACACCATCGCCTATCGGCAATCTGCGCGTGAAAGAGTCTGTTGAAGCCCTTGAGACCTCGGGGGCCGAGGCCTTTGCTCGCCAGCAAGTTGTTGAGCGCACCAATGATTTTCTTGAGTACGCCTACGAGGCTGGCGCTGCACTAGGTGGCGCGACTGGTGCTCAGGGTGAAGCGCCAAAGCTATTGCTGGCAGAGGGCCGTGACGGGATGTTTTACGCCGACGCCATGCTCGATGATTCGCTCGTGCAATCACACTGGCTGGTTAAGTTCGCCCGCAACAAGGTGACTGAGAACGACAAGAACATTCTTCGCGCTGAGTACCAGTATTACAAAGCGGTGTCGAGCCTAGGCCTGAATACCGTTTCCACGGATGGTTTGAGCTTGGAAGAAGCCGAAAAGCCCAGCCTTTGGATGCCACGTTTTGATCGCATCGTGGACGGCGAGCAAGTCGGGCGTATTGCGGTTGAGTCGGTCTACTCCTTACTGGGGAACACAGAGCCAGGATCGAAGCTCAAGCATGAAGCTGTGTTGTCGAAGCTGATTGAGTTGTGGTGCATAAACGGGCAAAACGATGAGGTTGCGCAGCTGATTTTTGAGTACATCCGCCGAGACCTGCTTAACCGAATCCTTGGCAACAGTGACAACCACGGTCGCAACACATCCATATTCCGCTACCGGGAACGGTTTGATCTGGCCCCGATCTATGACCTGGCCCCGATGGTTTTGGATGCCGAGGCGGTAACCAGGACGACGAAATGGCACACCGAAATAAAAGGCAGCCCGAAGTGGCGTGATATCTGTGCCGGCTTCCCTCAATGGTATGCCCCAGATGATCTATACGAGCGTATCCGTGATGCCGCCAAAGCGTTCAGAGCGCTGCCCGATTTACTCGTAGATATGCCGTTGGATATCCGCCAATCAAATGCGCTTCCAGTGAACGATTTGGATAGGCACCTTGGGTATTGGGAGCTGCAATGAAAACCATGAGCGGAGAACTGCGTAAGCAATTGATCGACGAGATCATGCAGCGACACACCGATGCTGAATTAACCCTGGGCATGGCTATCCGACGGCTGCGTTTGGAGGTCACAGGTTTTGATCAGGAAACCTTTGCGCAAATGTGCGGCATGTCCACCAGGGCGCTGTATCAGTTGGAAACCGACAAGG
>JAIERD010000183.1 GCA_019747155.1 Pseudomonadaceae bacterium | reverse complement strand
TGCGAGCTGAACTACCGCTTCACCTATGTCGGCATCGGCAAGAAAGGCGGTTATTGATGAACCGCTGGCCGGTGTTAGCCGGCGCCCTGCTCGGTTTGCTGGCGAGCGCGGCACAGGCCGGCTTGCCGACGTTCGAGCTAACCATCAACGATGGCCACTTCAGCCCCGCCGTGCTGCAAATACCGGCCGGTGAACGAGTGAAAATCATCGTGCATAACGCCGGGGTTGGCCCCTGCGAGTTCGAGAGCACGGCGCTGCGTATCGAAAAAGTCCTCAGCCCAGGGGTTAGCTCGTTTGTCGTGTTGCACCCGCTGAAACCCGGTCGCTACGCCTTCTTCGATGACTTTCACCTCGACCTGCCGCAAGGCGTGATCGAAGCTCAATAGCCAGCCACGCCGAGGAGTATTGCTGTGGAACAAGCCCTGTTTATCGTCTGGCGCGAGAGTATCGAAGCCTTGCTGGTGGTCGGCATTTTGTATGCCTGGTTGCGGCGTCAACCGAATGCGCAGCTGGCCTTGCGTTATCTATGGGCCGGCGTCGGCTTGGGCCTGCTGCTGGCCGCCAGCTTAGCGGCGTTAATGACGCTGGCCGGGCAGTGGCTGAGTGGCGCGGCCGGTGAGTATTTTCAAGCCGGCATGACCCTGCTCGCCAGCCTATTGATTATGCAGATGCTCGGCTGGATGGCCCGGCATGGCGGACAGTTGCGCCAGCAGTTGCAGCTCGGTGCCGACAGCGCACTGGCGCAAGGGCGCTACCTCGGCTTGCTGCTGCTGGCGGCACTGGCAGTGGGCCGCGAGGGTGGCGAAACGGTGATCTTTTTATATGGCATCGGCAGCCAGCAAGTCAGCGGCCAACTCGGTCAGTTCGCCCTCGGTGGCGCACTGGGTTTGCTGCTCGGCGGCCTGTGTTTTGCCTTGTTGCAAGCGGGTAGCCGGGTGATCGGTTGGCGGCAGTTCTTCCGCGTCAGTGAGTGGTTGCTGATGCTGCTGGGCGGCGCTTTGTTGATGAGCGCGCTGGACCGCATCAGCGGGCAATTACTCGGCCTGGAATTGCCCAGTCTGGCCTATCAACTGCTCGGCGATCCGTTGTGGAACAGCTCCGCCCTGCTCGACGATGGCAGCCGTGGCGGCGCCCTGTTTGCCAGCCTGACTGGCTACCGAGCGATGCCCTCGGCACTGGCGGTACTGCTCTTGGCCGGTTATTGGTGGCTGGCGCGGCGCCTGACCCGAGGTGCCCGACTGGCCGGCGCGCGGCCATGAAAGCCCGACTGAATCGCGGTCTGGCAGCCCTCGGTGATGGCATGCGCCGGCATGCCCGGCTGATCCGCTGGCTGCAGGTGGCGGTGGTCGGCTGTTATGCCCTGCTGCTGGTAGTGCCGGCGCTGCTGCCCTTGCCGGCCGCGCATGCCAGCCTGCTTAACGACTTCAGCCTGCTGGCCAAATTTGTCTTCTGGGGCCTGTGGTGGCCCTTCGTGTTGCTGTCGATGCTGGTGTTCGGCCGGCTTTGGTGCGGCGTGCTCTGCCCGGAAGGCGCACTCAGCGAATGGACCAGCCGCCACGGTTTAGGCCGGGGCACGCCGCGCTGGTTGCGCTGGGCGGGCTGGCCAACCCTAGGCTTTGCCCTAACCACCCTGTATGGGCAGTTGATCAGCGTCTACGACTACGCCCAAGCGGCGCTGTTGATTCTCGGCGGCTCGACCGTGGCCGCCATGCTGGTGGGCTATATCTATGGCCGTGGCAAGCGCGTTTGGTGCCGTTATCTGTGCCCAGTCAGCGGCGTATTTGGCTTGCTGGCCAAGCTCGCGCCGGTGCATTTCCGGGTCGATGAAGCGCGCTGGCAGGCCAACCCCGCGCCGCACTTGCCGCCGCCCAATTGCGCGCCGCTGCTGGATATTCGCCGCATGCGCGGCGCCTCAGATTGTCATGCTTGTGGGCGTTGCAGCGGGCAACGCCAAGCCGTGCAATTAATCGCCCGCTCCAGCAACGCCGAGATCGTCCAGTACGGCCAACAGAGCAATCCGTGGGACGCGCGTTTGCTGCTGTTTGGGGTGATCGGCCTAGCCATGGGCGCGTTTCAGTGGAGCGCCAGCCCGTGGTTTATCCAACTGAAAATCGCCGCCGCCGATTGGCTGCTGGCCCACGGACAACTCTGGGCCCTGCAAGACAACGCGCCTTGGTGGCTGCTGACCCATTACCCGCAACTCAACGACAGCTTTACCTGGCTGGACGGTGGCGTCATCAGCGCTTATATCCTCGGCAGCGCGCTGCTGCTCGGCGGCAGTTTGCACGGCCTGTTGCACCTGACCAGCTACCTACTCGGCGGCGGCCGGCAACTGGCCCGGCAACTGGCGCTGTGCCTGACACCGCTAGGCGCCTGCGGTTTGTTTCTGGGCCTCTCGGCCACCACCGTTAAGCTGCTGCGCCAAGAAGGTTTGCAACTCTTATGGGCACAACCAACCCGCGCCGGCCTGCTGCTGGCGGCCATGCTCTGGAGCCTGCAACTGGCCTGGCAAATCAGCCG
>JAIERD010000383.1 GCA_019747155.1 Pseudomonadaceae bacterium | reverse complement strand
CCGATGGCGTGGTCCTGGGCCTGGCCGGACATGGCCTCAAACGCCGGCATGTCATGCAACCATTGTTGCAGGGCGACAAAGCTGCCGCCATCCAGGCCCGCGCCTTGATCTTTAACAATGGCCGCAGTCAGCGCCGCCATGCCGGCCGGGTTTTCGGTGCCGTCTTCATAGCCGGTGAGGTCCAGGCCGGTTTTGTACTTGAAGGCCTCGACCTGTTGCTCAAGCACAAAGGCGCCGGCCAGGGCTTGCTCAATTTTGCGCGTCAGGTGAATCAGTTCGCCGCGCTCATCTTCACGCAGCCAGCAAAACAGGGCGCTGGGGGTGGCCGGAATGTCGCAGCCTGGCACGGCCATGTCGCAGCCGGGCAGGGCGTAGCTGGGGAAGTCATGCAGACCATCAATTGAGTGGCCAAGGGCGAGCACCAGAGATTGGCCCAAACCGACCACCACGCGCGTGCCGTCCGCCAATTGGCTCAGACGTAGCAAGGCCGCCGGCAGATCGGCATTCGGCAGCGCATGGAAAAACAAGTAGCTGGCAAACTTTGGGATGGGCGCGAGTATGCCCGGTTGCAGGTTGTCCATCGAGGCTCCTTATGGCCGGCGTTGGTCGGGCGCCGTGCGGATGGCACGGCGGACTGTTGTCAGGCATTAACCTTGGGTTTGTTGCGCCAGTATATCCAGCGCCACCGCTTCGGCGATGCGCACGCCATCGACCCCGGCCGAGAGAATCCCGCCGGCATACCCTGCGCCTTCACCTGCTGGGTACAGACCCTTGATATTGAGGCTTTGCAGGTTGTCACCACGGGTGATGCGCAGCGGCGACGAGGTGCGGGTCTCGATGCCGGTGAGTACCGCGTCATGCATGGCAAAGCCGCGAATTTGTTTTTCAAAGGCCGGCAGCGCCTCGCGAATCGCCTCGATGGCAAATGCCGGCAAGGCGCTGGCCAAATCGACCAGATGCACGCCGGGTTTGTAGGAAGGCTCGACGCTGCCGATGGCGGTGGAGGCGCGGCCGGCAATAAAGTCGCCGACCAATTGAGCCGGCGCCTCGTAGGTGCTGCCGCCCAGCACATAGGCGTGGGACTCCAGGCGCTCCTGCAACTCGATACCGGCCAGCGGGCCGCCGGGGAAATCCTGCTCAGGCGTAATGCCGACCACTATGCCGGCATTGGCATTGCGCTCGTTACGCGAGTACTGACTCATGCCGTTGGTGACCACCCGGTTCGGCTCGGAGGTGGCCGCCACCACGGTGCCGCCGGGGCACATGCAGAAGCTGTAGACCGCCCGGCCGTTTTTAGCGTGGTGCACCAGCTTGTAGTCGGCGGCGCCAATTTTCGGGTGACCGGCGAATTTGCCCAGACGGGCGCGGTCGATCAAGGATTGTGGGTGCTCGATGCGGAAGCCCACCGAAAACGGCTTGGCTTCCATGTACACGCCACGGGCATGCAGCATGCGGAAGGTGTCGCGGGCGCTGTGACCGAGTGCCAGCACCACATGCCGGCTGTGCAGCTGTTCGCCGCCGGCCAGCTCCACGCCGCAGAGTTGCTCGCCGTCCAGCAGCAGGTCGGTGACCTTTTGCTCGAAGCGCACCTCACCACCGAGGGCTTCGATCTGATGGCGCATATGCTCGACCACGCCGGTCAAGCGGAAGGTGCCGATATGCGGCTTGTTGACGTAGAGGATTTCCTCCGGCGAGCCGGCAAGGACAAACTCATGCAGCACCTTGCGGCCCAGGTGCTTGGGGTCTTTGATCTGGCTGTAGAGCTTGCCGTCGGAGAAGGTGCCGGCGCCGCCTTCGCCAAATTGCACGTTGGACTCTGGGTTGAGCACATTCTTGCGCCACAGGCCCCAGGTGTCCTTGGTGCGCTCACGTACGCACTTGCCGCGCTCGAGGATGATCGGTTTAAAACCCATCTGCGCCAGCAGTAAACCGGCAAAAATCCCGCAAGGGCCAAACCCCACAACTATCGGGCGTTCGCTTAACTCGGCCGGTGCCTGGGCGACTGGCTGATAGCGGGTGTCGGGGGCTGGGCTGATATGACGGTCGTCGCTGAACCTGGCCAGCAACTCGGCCTCGTCGCGCACGCTGAAATCGATGGTGTAGATAAAGCACAGCTCGGCGGACTTTTTGCGGGCATCGTAGCTGCGCTTGAACAGCGTGAGCGCCAGCAGCTCCTCGGGTTCAATCCCAAGTCTGGCCAGTAGCGCCGAACGCAGGGCTTCTTCGGCGTGGTCGATGGGCAGTTTCAGTTCGGTAATGCGCAGCATGGCGATAGTCCAGAGTGGGCCGGTGGTAACCCGGCAGTGTTGAGCAAGGCGGCGATTATAAGGGCTATGCCGCCTCTAGTCGTTGGAAAACCGGTCGGCAGTGACTGCGAACTTGTGCAGCCATGGCCGGCAACGCCGGACCAGCGCCTAACGGCAGGCCAGTCGCCAGGACTTTAGGTCCAGGCGTTTATACAGCGCATCAAAGTTCATCGCGTTTGCAGCGGCGCAGACTTTGGTTTTATTGCCTTG
>JAIERD010000560.1 GCA_019747155.1 Pseudomonadaceae bacterium | reverse complement strand
ACCAGCGGATTCACTTCCAGCAGCGCTAGGTCGTAGTCTTGGAACAACTTAGCCAAACCAACGAAAATATGGGTGAATTGCTTAACCTGATCACCGACCAGACCCAATTGGAATGCCAGTTCGCGGCCTTGGTAAGGCTGCGCACCCACCAGCGGATCGATAGTGGCTTTGAGGATTTTCTCGGGCGTATCGTGGGCGATTTTCTCGATATCCACGCCACCTTCGGTGGACGCCATAAACACAATGCGGCGGCTAGAGCGATCAACCACAGCGCCCAGATACAACTCTTTAGCGATGTCGGTGCAGGATTCAACCAAGATTTTGGTTACCGGCTGACCTGTGGCATCAGTCTGATAAGTCACTAGACGCTTACCCAGCCAAGCTTGCGCGAATGCCTTGGCATCTTCCTTGTTGCGAACCAGCTTTACGCCGCCCGCCTTGCCGCGACCACCAGCATGCACCTGAGCTTTAACCACCCATTCGGTGCCGCCAATTTTATCGCACGCTTCGGCGGCTGCTTCTGGGGTGTCTACAGCAAAACCAATCGACACCGGCAGACCATACTCAGCGAACAGCTGTTTACCCTGATACTCGTGGAGATTCATGCTTATCTACCGTCTTCGTTTAAGTATTGCGCATACGGCGCTGCGCTTGTGACGCGGCGCCACCTGGGACTACTTTGCGTGATCAGAACAGTACGACAACCATTCCACGGTGAATCTTGAACTCAAGACTCACCGCAGTCCGCTAGCCGCGTTTATTATTATTTTTACGCTTTTACAATTAACGCTTTTTACGGTTGGCCATATGAATGGCATGACCATTCACCGCCAAAGCAGCTTCGTGCAAGGCTTCCGACAAAGTTGGATGGGAGAAAACCATCATGCCTAAGTCTTCGGCGCTGGTACCAAACTCCATACCAATGACACCCTGCTGCACCAGTTCGGCAGCGCTCGGGCCAATCACGTGAACACCCAAAACGCGGTCGGTTTTGGCGTCGGCGATTACTTTGACAAAACCAGCTGTATCGTTGGCCGCCATTGCCCGGCCACTGGCCGCGAATGGGAAGGTGCCGACGTTGATTTCAACGCCTTCAGCCTTCAGGGCCTGCTCGGTTTTACCTACCCAAGCGATTTCCGGATGGGTGTAAATAACCCCAGGAATCAGGTCGTAGTTCATCTGCGCTTTATGCCCGGCGATACGCTCGGCGACCATCACGCCTTCTTCTGAAGCCTTGTGCGCCAACATTGGCCCACGCACCACGTCACCGATTGCATACACGCCTGGAACGCTGGTGGCGCAGTAATCATCAACAAAGATGAAGCCACGCTCATCCAGAGTTACGCCGCTATCGCTGGCGAGCAAATCTTGCGTCACTGGACGACGACCAACCGCCACAATCAACTTATCGAAGGTCAGCTTTTGCTCGCCTTCAGCGTCGATAAAGCTAACGATGACTTGCTTCTTCTTCACTTCCGAACCGGTAACCCGGGCGCCCAAGCGAATGTTCAAACCTTGCTTGGTCAGAATCTTCAAGGCTTCTTTGGCGATCTGATCATCGGCCGACGGCAGGAACTTGTCTTGCGCCTCAAGCACCACAACCTCAGCGCCCAAGCGTGCCCACACCGAACCCAATTCCAGACCAATAACGCCGGCACCAATCACCCCGAGTTTCTTCGGTACAGACTGGAAATCCAACGCGCCAGTGGAGTCGACCACGGTGTCGTGGTTAACCGGCGCCGGTGGAATATCAATAGGCCGCGAGCCTGAGGCGATGATGATGTTGGCGGCTTCAACCACTTGAGTTTTGCCATCAGAGCCGGTGATTTCAACTTGCTTGCCCGCCAACAGCTTGCCGTGACCTTCCAACAGGGTCACGCCATTGGCTTTCAACAGGGTGCTTACGCCGCCGGTGAGGTTTTTGACGATGCTATTTTTGCGCGCCACCATGGCTGGCACATCCATAGTCACGCCAGTGGCCTCGATGCCGTGAATGGCAAAACCAACATGGGCCTCGTGATACTTGTACGAGCTATCCAACAATGCTTTCAACGGAATGCAGCCAACGTTCAAGCAGGTACCACCGAGGGCTACTTTGCCGTCTTTGTCCTGATAACGTTCGATACAGGCGGTTTTCAGACCCAACTGGGCGGCCTTGATAGCAGCCACATAACCGCCGGGGCCGGCACCGATCACAACTACGTCGAATTTCTGCGTCATAACTCTTTCCTTCTCGGGTAAAACCGGACGGCCTATGGGGGAGACCGCCGTCAAAGAAACGTACTTAGATGTCCAGTAGCAAGCGCGCTGGATCTTCCAACAGGTTCTTGATGGTAACCAGGAAGGTCACAGCTTCTTTACCGTCGATCAAACGGTGATCGTAGGACAGCGCCAGGTACATCATCGGCCGGATAACCACCTGACCATTGATCGCCATTGGACGCTGCAGAATGTTGTGCATGCCCAGAATCGCTGCTTGCGGCGGGTTGACGATCGGCGTCGACATC
>JAIERD010000300.1 GCA_019747155.1 Pseudomonadaceae bacterium | reverse complement strand
GTCGAGCGCCAGCACGGTCAATGCGCCGAACGCGGCCTGTTTATGCAGCAACGTACCACCCGCCGCGACCTGGCTTGCCTGCTGCTGGCCGACCTGTCGATGTCCACCGATGCGCACCTGGATGACGAGCACCGGGTCATCGAGGTGATCATCGACAGCCTGCTGCTGTTCGGCGAAACCCTTTCGACCCTGGGCGATCAGTTCGCCCTGTACGGCTTCTCGTCCCTGCGCCGGCAACAGGTGCGCATGCAGGAACTGAAATCCTTCAGCCAGCGTTATGACGACCAGACTCGCGGGCGCATTCAAGCGCTCAAACCCGGCTACTACACCCGCATGGGCGCGGCCATCCGCCAGGCCACCCAGCTGATGGGCCAGTGCAAGCAAAAGCGCAAACTGTTGTTGCTGGTCACCGACGGCAAGCCCAACGACCTGGACCTGTACGAGGGCCGTTACGGCGTCGAAGACACCCGCGAGGCAGTGCTGGAAGCGCGGCGCGCCGGCCTGCTGCCGTTCTGCATCACCATCGACCAGCAGGGCGGCGATTACCTGCCCTACATGTTCGGCGCCAACGGCTACACCCTGATCCGCCAGCCGCAGCAATTGCCGCTGCGTTTGCCACAGCTGTATCGGCAGCTGACTCAGACGTGAGGGGTTGTTGTGCCATGTTGTAGCTCTTTGTAGGAGGGGCTTTAGCCGCGACCCGCGCCAGCACAGCGCTGCTGGCACAGTACAAGCCTTTGCGTAGGGTGGGCTTTAGCCCACCAATATCAGGTGTTCAGGGGCGGTGGGCTGAAGCCCACCCTACGCAATCGGTCTTCAGCAGGTAACGGGTACTGAGCCAAACAGATTGGGTTGTGCTGCCGGCTGCGGGACAGAATCGTTGGCACGATTTAAGGGGGCTAAGTCCAGTAGGGTGGACTCAGGAGCGAAGCGAACAGTCCACCATTGCGCGCCGTACTGCTTGCGGCGAGTACAGCTTGCGTGAAGACCGGTAGCTATTTATCGCGAATGACGCCGACTCAAACCAAGCTACGCGGCAGCCAGACGCTCATCACCGCGCAGAATACGGTCAGGCCAATGCAGAACCACATAAAGCGTTGCTGGCTGCGCTGGTTGAGGGTGTCGGTCTGGGTCGGCAGCGGCATGCCGCAATGCGCGCATTCGACCTGTGCGGGCGGGTTTTCACGTTGGCAGTACAGGCATTGGGGCATGGCTAGGGCTCACGAATTACGTCAACAGAGGGGCGGGCGACGATGACGGCCTATCACTCAAAATGTTGCAGCCGCAGGCGGTCATGAACGCTGATCAGCCGGCCGTCCTGACTGATGATCTGTTCGTCGGTCAGGCGCCGGATGATCCGTGAGAAGGTTTCCGGCTGGATCGATAAATGGCCGGCAATCAGCTGCTTGGCCATCGGCAGTTCGAAGCTGCTGACGGCGTTTTGCAGCGGCGCCAACTGGGTTAGGAGGTAGCGCACTACCCGGTGGGTGGCGTTTTTCAGCGACAGGGTTTCGATCTCATTGAGGCGCTGGTGCAGGCGCACCGACAGCCGACCGAGCAGGGCGAAGGCCAGGCGGTTATTGCTCTGCAACAGGCGCATATAGGTGCTGCTGGACAGTCGATAAAGCTGACTGGGGCCGATCGCCTCGGCCGAGGCGACATAATTGGGCGTGTCCATCAGCATCATGGCTTCGGCAAAGCACTGGCGCTCACCGATCACGTCGAAGACTTTCTCCTGGCCGTCTGGGGTCAGCCGGTAGATTTTCACCGAGCCGCAAATCACAAAGTAAAACGCGCTGGCCGGTTCACCCTGGCGAAACAACGGCGTGCCCTTGTCGACATTGAGCAGTTGGCTGGTGCTCATCAGTTCGTCCATCTGCTCTTCGTTCAATGGCTCGAACAGGTGATGGCTGCGAAGGATCTGTTGATGTACACGATGCAGCGCCATAAGGGTCATCCTGAGAGTGGGGGGCGAGCGAGTCTTGACCTGAGCTGAACTCAGAACGGCTGCTCGGTGCCTGGAAAGTGATAAAGGGCAGCGCTTAGCGCAAAACTGCTGGCCAGGGCCAACGTCGAGCTCAGCACTAGAAAAATGGCCAGCGTTTGCAGAGTTTGTTTCATTTAAATGCGTCTCCCTGGTCGGTGCGGGCAGGCTCTGCACGCGGTTGCGCGGCTCATGCCTGATTCAGTGGTTGGGCGCGCAGGGCATTGGCGAACAGCACGTTGTTCTCCAGGTGGATGTGCTGCATCAGGTCGCTGCGCAGTTCGTCCAGCCCGCGATAGAGGGCGCGCCAGGTGTTGCAGGCATCCCGTGGCGGGGTGATCTGATCGGTCAGTTCAAGCACCCGCTGCAGGGCGTCGTTGTGCTGATCGTGCTCCATGCGCAGCACCGAGATCGGCGCTGCGGCCTGTTTGCCAAGGCCTTCCAGCAGCGCCGGGAAGAGTATTTGCTCCTCCTTGCGCATGTGGCTTTCCAGCTCCTGCTGCATGTCGCGCAGGT
>JAIERD010000268.1 GCA_019747155.1 Pseudomonadaceae bacterium | reverse complement strand
GAGACAAACTCGAACACTTTGGCTTCATAGCCGCAGGCTTCCAGCAGCAGGGCGCGCAGGCTGTCGGTGACCATCTCGGCTTCCTGACCCAGGTGCACGCCGTATTGCAGCATGGGTTTGAGCATGGCCGGGCTGTGCATCTGTGGGCGGATCTGCTTATGACAGCACGGCGAGCACATGATAATTGCCGCGCCTGAGCGAATCCCCATATGCAGGGCATAGTCGGTGGCCACATCGCAGGCGTGCAGGGCGATCATGATGTCGATCTGCTCGGGCGCGTAGGTGCGCACATCGCCGTGCTGAAACAGCAGGCCCGGTTGTTCTAGGTTGGCGGCAGCGGCGTTGCACAGGCTGACCATGTCTTCGCGCAACTCCACCCCGCGTACTTGCGCATCCAACTGCAAGCTATTGCGCAGGTAGTCGTGCAGGGCGAAGGTTAAATAGCCCTTGCCGGAGCCGAAATCCACCGCATGGATTGGCTGGTCTTCGCGCAGCGGCGAGCTGCTCAGGGCGTGGGCGAACACCTCGATAAACTTGTTGATCTGCTTCCACTTGCGCGCCATCGCCGGGATCAACTCGTGCTTGGCGTTGGTCACGCCTAAGTCCGCCAGAAACGGCCGGCTTAGTTCTAAAAAGCGCTTTTTCTCGCGGTTGTGGGCGGCGGTCGGCGCCTCGCGCTGCACGGCCTTGCCGACAAACAGCTGGCACTTGTCTTTTTTGCTGAAGGTCAGTTGCAGCTCTTCGGTCAGCGACAGCAGATGGGCGTTCTTGAACGCCGCCGGTAACAGGCTGGCAATCAGTGCACAGGCTTCGCCAATCGGCAGGTTCTTAGTGATGTCGCGGGTCTTGTAGCTGTACACCAGTGACAAGCACGGCTGCTCCTTGACGCTAACCAGTCGAGCCACCACCCGCACTAGGTCCACTTCATCGCCACGATATTTGGACAGTACCAGCTTGACCAAGGTGCTTTGCGCCAAGCTGGTTTCTAGCTGGATCAAGAACTGCTGGCGATCGGCAGCGGTGGTTTCCAGTTGGGCTAAAAGCGGCTGGCGATCATCGGTGGTGGCGGTGGGCAGGGTATCGACAGACATAGTAGGAGCCTTGAGCGGCTGCGCGGCGGGCAGCGGGGAATTGAATGGCGGCTATTTTAGGTTTTTCTGCCGCTGCTGGCGCACTTTAATTCACCGGCGGGCGTGTTGGCTGGAGCGCGGTGAAAGTGGACTGTCGCGATGGGCATCGGGACGCCTTGAGCTGTTGCTCGCCGCGTTATAGCTTCTCCGTCCCCTGGCTTAGGTAGCGATCATGGATGCGCTGCAAGCTGCCATCCTTTTTCATCTGCAGCAGAATGGTGTCGAACTCGCCGAGCCGTTGCCGAAATTTAGAGTTCTTGCCAAGGTACAGAAACATGGGTTTGTTTAACTCAGGCATGGGCAATTCGACAATCTTATCTTTGTACCTTTGCTCATTGAGGAAGCGGCGCATTGCCAGGGGGGAGTCCGGAATGACATCGATCCGGCCCTTCATTAACATTTCCGGCAGTTGCTCCATATTGCGGGCATAACTGACACTCATGCCGCTCAAATTGGTCTCGACCCATGCATTGCCTATCATCGAACCGATATTGAACGGTGCCAAGTCCGACACGCCTGTGATGCCGGCAAAGCGCGGGTCACCTCGCTTGAAGTACAGGGCTACTTCCCAATTAGTTAAGGCTTCGGCGCTGGCATCAGCATATTCGGAGCGTTGCTCGCTGAGGGTAGCTACGAAAGCGTCGGCATGACCAAGTTCGACTTCAAGCTGCGCCCGTGCCCACGGCAGCACACGATGACTAAGTTGGAGGCCCATCCGCTTGCCGAGAGCTTCATTTAATATATCGATTTCAAGGCCGACGACTTCGCCGTGCTCTTCCCAGCTATAGGGTTTGTAGTCGGCATAGACGAGTTTCAAGGGCGTCTGCTCGGCTCCAATTGCGGGGCTTATGGCGAGCCCAAACAGCGTAACAATTACAGTCAAAAAAGCCATTATTGCATTACCTTTGGTTTAGCAAGGCGACCTAGACGTTTGCTGGTGGAAAACGCTTTGCGATTTTCCAGCCTACGTGGACTTGAAAATATATGTAGTGCAATGAAATTGACTCGGACGTCAGTGGGCCAGACTGAGGCTGCAGCAACTAATCCACGAGGGAAAGATCCATTCTGAAAGTTAAGCGTATCGACGGCTATCAGGCCAGGCAGGGTTTTCAAACGCACGATCTCGACAGGCATGAACAAGTCAAATGTCGCATATGGCGTTGAAGGTGCTCATCAGCTGCCATAGCTCTAATGGCACCGAGTTCAGTGAACTACGCGCTTGTAGCAAGGGGGCCGAGATGGGCGCCGCCACTTGGGTGACCTAGCGCAGGGGCACCAAGTCGCTGCGGGCAATCATCCAGCTGATGCTGGCCGCCCAGCCGGCTAAGCTTGGGCTAGGCAAGCGGGCTAAGTTAAGGGGTAAGGTTTA